>NZ_JBVAPG010000185.1:0-14526 GCF_055413685.1 Bradyrhizobium sp. LeoA1Lang
CGGATCGCCTGGCCGACCAGCAGGTCGCCCGGCTGGTCAAACGCGCGGCGCTGGCCGCCGGGGTGCGCGCCGATCTGCCGGAAGGCGAACGCGAGGAAAAGTTCGCCGGCCATTCGCTGCGCGCCGGTCTCGCCTCCTCGGCCGAGGTCGACGAGCGCTATGTGCAGAAGCAGCTCGGCCATGCCAGCGCGGAGCAAACCCGCCGCTACCAACGGCGGCGCGACCGGTTCCGGGTCAACCTCACCAAAGCGGCGGGCCTGTGACCGGGGAACAGTCCCTCCCCTCCTCCGGACACGACGGCCCACGGAGCTGACGGGCAGTTCCCCGCGGCCATTTGGATATCCAAATCTGGATATGATAGATATCTTCGAGGAGATATCTCATGCCCCTCTTCATTCGTGACGCTCAGGTCGACGACCTCGCCAGCCGGCTCCAGGCCATGACAGGCTCGCGGACCAAAACAGAAGCCGTGCGCCTCGCGCTGGAGCACGAGATCAAGCGCCAAACCGAGAATATGCTGCCGAGCCAACGAATCGGCAATGCTCTCGCGATCGTCGCTGGCATTCGGGCCAACGCTGCGGAGCGCGGCCTTGCCGGCACGGACGATTTCGACATGAAGGCCTTCACCGACGAGATGTGGGGCGTCTGATGTTCCTCGATGCCTCGGCCATTGTTGCTATTCTCGGCGGCGAACCCGATGGGCCCGAGCTCGCCGGCCGCTTGAACGGCTCGAAAACGGGCTTCTTCGTCTCACCCCTCGTATTGTTCGAGGCGTCCGCATCGCTTTCGCTTGCCGCGAAGCTCGCCCGCGAAACCGGCTTACCGCGCGACGCCGCCCTCCTCGCCAAGGCGGAAACCGCGGTGCGGGAATTCGTCACCTCGCTCGGCGCCCAGGAAATGTCCGTCTCGCCGGATATGGTCGCAAGGCCCTCGAAGCGGCGCAGACCTATAGCTGCCTGGTCGACCATCCCGCGCAGCTCAATTTCGGGGACTGCTTCGCCTATGCCTGCGCCAAGGCCTACCGAATCCCGCTCCTCTACAAGGAAAGCGACTTCGCGCAGACGGATCTCCGATAGCGACGGGCAGCTTTGCGGAAGGAGGCGGGCCGGTAGTGGCATGTTGGATCCTCCGCCCCTCGCCAGGTCGCGTCATTTTGGCCTGGGAAGCGGAAATCGCGCAAGCCGTACCCCTCTCCACTCACGAATTCAGGCTCGGTCGACGCGGCAACTCAGGCGACGCACGCATATTCCTCATCACCTCACCCATCGCCATTTGGAGCTCGTCCTGGGCGTCGTTCAGTCCGACATGGCCGGTGTAAGCCGCGAGTGCCGCGAATTTCAGTGCGGCTAACATGGCAGCTTCGCTGCCCAGCTCCCGTGAGACCTGCTTCGCCGGATGTTTCTCCAGCACAAAAAGTGCCGACTGGGTGATCGTTTGCCCGATCTCGTCGATCAGATCGTCGAACGCAGCAAGCTCAAGATCGTCTTCCGAGCGGCTCGGCCGCGGCAATGGCGGGGTGTTTCGGACGGCCAGTGTCATTTCGCCGACCACCTCGTCCACCAAGCCACGATCTCGCCGGCGCGGGCATCGAGCTCGTCCCAGGGGATACGCCGTGTCCCGAGGCCTTCCTGCGCGCGATGCTCCGCCGGGGTTCGTGCCGCGATGCGGGCGTTGATCGCGAGACCTGAGCGATCATCGCCAAAAATCGTCATGATCCGCACCCGAGCCGGGCGGTCGCTGAGGCTGCGCAGCTTCTCGGCCCGTTCAAGCGCTGCCGCAATCGCGCCGCCGACGGATGTCGTCTCTCCGGTCAAATCGCCCTCCCCCATCTCTGCCCGGAAACCGTAGCCGAGTCGTCTCCAACGACGGAGTCATTCCTGGCGCGGTTTCGGGTCATTTCGGCCGCCTCGACAGTGAGGCGCGCAATTCGGCGCTGGCCTGAAAGGCGCCCGTTTGGCTAGGCTTCCCCGGCTCGAATCTGGCGGGACCGCCCGCGGGTGGCGGTAGTGGCTTCGCCCCGTCGAGCTTGGCACGCAGCAAGGCCATGATCATCGGCCAGACCGAGAATTTCCCGTCCTTGGCACGGTCGGTCAGGCTGCGCAGATAGCCGCCGGCGCTGCTGATCTGGTCCGCTTTCTGGTGGATCGCGGCCAGCGTGATCGCGGCCTGCTGGTCGCCGAGCACCGCCCGCGCGTCGTGCCAGGCGCTCGGGCTGATCCCCAGCATCGGCCGGGCAAGCTCCGCCGCGGCCAGCAAATCCTTCCAGTGCCGGATTTCGCCGCCTTTGATCAGCCAGCGCATGTTGGGGCAGGCATCCAGCACAATTCCGAGCGGCAGCTCGCGTTTCGGCAAGCTCCGCAGGTTGTGGTTCGCCGCGGCGTTGCCGCCCGCTTCGTTCTCCCTTGGCAGGCTTCTTTCAGATTCAGATGGAATATCTGGGTTTGAATTCTGTATGTGGCGACCAGAATGGGACTCATTGGCGTCCAGATTCTGTGTTTTCGCAAACGTTTCCAACAGCTCACGGATCTCGCGCCAGAGCGTTTCCATCTCGCCGCCGATGCTCTCCAGGAGCTGCCGTGGTGCAGTCCGGGGAATCCGCCCGGCGATCCCTTGGTAAGCCTGCAGAAACCGCTTCCAGTTTCCCGGCACGCCCTCCTGAACACCGGCTTCGATCATCTTCACGATGTCCCGGCGCAGGATGGTCAGGCGCTCCTTGGCTACGCGGAACGCCTTCTTCTCGACCTGGACGGTTTCCGCGAGCGTCTTGTACTCCTCGGCACGAGCCACCATCGGCGCCAGGTCAAAGCCATAGGCCTGCTCGATTTCTCCGCCATGCCCTTTGCGCGCAAAGCGCTTGCCGTTCGGGCTGTCCCTGCGAATGATCAGACCGCAGTCGACCAGGACGGCGAGATGCCGGCGCAGCGTTGTCGGCGGCATCCCGTTGGCCCGCGCCATCAACTGCTCGTTGGAGGGCCAGACGATCAACTCGCTGTTTGCCTCGAGCACGGTCTCGGGATGGAATGACAACAGCGCGTGCAGAATCGTGAGCGCACGGTCGGTTGCGCCGAGAACCTGGCGCGCCTCCTTGATGTGCTGAAAGACGTGCCATTTGTGAACAATGGCCATCTCAGGTTTTGCCTTCGCGGCCAGCTGGCTTGAAATCATGCCGAGCGTCATCGGCCGCCGCCCAAAGGGCGTCGTTGATATGGGTGTCTGCATTTTCCTTCACCTGTCGCTAGGCAAAAGAAGTCAGCCCTCCAAAAACGAGCGCATTACTGCGTTCGTTGGACTTGACACCGATTCGCGGAAGTGGGATTCTGCCAGTCGCCAAACATAACAGAGAAGGGCTTCCGGAACCTCGTTTCGGGGGCCTTTTTCTTTTGCGGGATTAGCCTCCAGTCTCCTGTGAGATCGTCTCTCTGTGGAAAGCTTCGTAAAGTTGATCGAGGTTTTCCGACAGATACTCGCCGAACGCGCGGGCGTCAGACGTCTTTGCCTTGAGCGCCAACGTGAACTTCTTTCCCTCGGCCGAAATTTCCGCCGAGAGCGCATTATCCTGGGGTGTCCAGCTTCGCTTACTTGTCTGGTTCTGCTTGCGCGACGGCTTCGACTTCAATTTGCGAACCAGGAAGTCGAACCGTGCATCACTCGACAGCGCGGAGAAGGCATCCTCCCGAATAGTCTCGAGAGCGCGCTCCTGGTTTGCCGGACTATCGAGCAGCAGCTTCAACTCATACCAGCGATCCCGGCCGACGTTCTTCGCTTGGCCTATGGCATCCAAGATGGGGGAGGGCAGGCCCGCGACCGACAGCATCTTTGAGAGTGTCGTCCGGTCGATCGAGAGCGCGCTCAGAATGATTGCGTTGTCGTCGTCGTAGCGAAAGCGCACAACGTCGGCGGCGAAGAGGGCGCGATCGATGAACGGAACGTCCGCACGTGCAGCGTTCTCTTGACCAAGCGCAAGCACATGGTCTCGATCCTCGATGTCCTTGACGACGGCTCGCACCTTTCGGCCGAGGGCCTGAGCGACTTTCCAGCGGCGATGTCCGAAGACCACCATGTAGCGGCCGGCCGACTTTGGATTCGGCCTGACCAGAATAGGGGAGTCCTGGCCGCGCTCGCGGATTCGCTCCAGCAGCTGGTTGAATTCGGCTTCGTCGTCAGCACGACGATCGCGGACGAACGAAGCGTCGATCAAGTCGGGCTCGAGCTCAACGACCGTTTCGCCCTCTACGAGCTTGTCAGCCCTCGCCGCAAGCTCATCGATCGACTTGAGGAGCGAGCGCGACGCGCCCTTGGCCGCATAGTCAGACACCGGGCGGGACGGCCGCTTTTGATCGGCGGCGACGTCCTCAACGACATGCCGCTGATCGTCAAGAATGTTGGCGAAGGGGTTTTTACGAGCCATGACCAAGCCTCTTATTTTGCCTTAGGCTCTTGAAGTCGCAGAGGTTTTCGGCGGTTTTGACTGCGGTCAACATTACAGACGCCCCCACGCCCGGTGGATGAGCGCCTGAATCTCGAAATTCACTGCGTCCAGCGCCTCAACAGCGCGATCGTAGGTATCCCGATTGAAGCTGCCGCGCTCGACCTCATAGAGGGTCTGCTTCGTCAGCCCTGCATCCGAGATGGCGGTCGACTTCAGCATGGGGTTCTTGAGGATCTCCTCGGCTAGCATCGACTGCATGAAGCCGAGCATTTGGGTCTGCGGAACATCCGTGGGTTCGTATCGGGTGATCAGATAGCGGAGCCAATCGATCTTGACCGCCGCGCCCTTCTCTCGGATAGCCCTCACGAAGTTTCCAAGCATGAGCAAGAATTGGCTCATGGACATGAGGTCAAGCATCTGCGGATGCACCGTGATCAGAACAGATGTGGCAGCGGTCAGCGCCGTCAATGTCAGGAAGCCGAGCTGGGGCGGGCAATCGATAACCACCACATCGAATCGATCGTCCACTTCCTCAAGCGCCCGGCCGAGGCGTTCATAGAACCGCTTTCCCTCGTTCGAGCTCTGCATCGAGAGGGGCGTGTCGTACTCGTATTCCTGAAGCTCAAGATTCGCTGGGATGATATCGAGCAAAGGGAAGTTGGTCGGCAGAATGACGCTGGCGACTGGCCGACGCTTTTCGTCGTACCGGATCGCGTCGTAAAGTGATGGATTTCGATCGAGCTCCGGCTGAAAGCCGTGAAGCGCAGAGAGCGAGGCCTGCGGATCGAGGTCGATTGCTAGTACACGATGTCCAGTCAGCGCCAAGTGCTGGCTGAGATGAGCAGCCGTCGTGGTCTTCCCGGATCCGCCTTTGAAATTGACGACGGCGATCACCTGGAGCTTCTCGCCGGGCTTGCGGAACGGAACGTATTTTTTCGCGTCGGATCGACCGTTCTTATCAAGGTAGTGCCGGAGCTCGATCATCTGTTCGGCCGTGTACAAGCGCCGACCGCCAGTCGCGATGGTAGGCTCCGGACCTTTTTTTTCGAGATGTAGCCTCTTGAGGTTGTTCGGAGTAATGCCGAGATAATGGGCGACTTCCGACATCGGGAAGAGACGCAGCGTCTTCTTCGCGTCCGGAGGAAATTTCTCCAGGCGAAGCTGATCGAGCTTCCGCGAGATCTCGTCGCCTTGGGAGAGGATTTTCTCGTCAAACTCGAATGTCGGGAGCAGTCCCATCCGAATCCATCCGCCTAAGAAAATGGCGCCATAAATGACAAAATGCGCCGATCAGGCGCCAGTATGGGGGATTCGGGCTGTCTGGCAAGTAGTTTAAGGTTAACAGCATCTTAACGGCCGTTCGCGATCGCATGGAACGAGGGAATGATTCGTTAGGAATCGCCCAATCTTATCGTAGACTTGCAAGCAATCTCGGAGTGCGCCCGCGTCGTTTTCCGACCCCGTTAATGCTACAGTCAAATGACCCCTACTGCCCCCGACTCGAGCTGCCAACCGACCAAATCCGACACCGAAAGCGCGACTCACCGCGACTCGGCCCACCCGGTTAATCCAACGAAGGATACGAAGCTCTCATCACCATGCTGACTTGCTCCGTCGCAACGCAGGATTCGGCGAATGTTGGCAATCGCGATTGACGCGAATCTGCATGGCAGAGGGGTCTATGCTCGATGAGATGCATTCGCTGAGAGCCAACGTATTCGTCGGCCGGCCGGCTGGTAAGGATTGAGTAGGGTTGCGAGGTGAGTGGTAAGATGCGCTACCATGCGTCGTACGACGGCGGCGGCGGCTCGCGCCGGACGTCCAACACGATCAACAAAAGGATCCGCAGGGCGAGAGCAATCGCTGTGACGGAAGCGATTGGTCTGATAGCTTCCGTTCGAGCGATAGTCTCTAAGGTTATCAAGGCCTTGTGTCGGCGGGCTTAGTTTCGTGAACCGGTGCCTAGTGGCGCGAACCGGCTGCGTTTATGTCGCTTTCCGTTAGCGATTTCAATTTGCAACGCTTAGCGGAAAATCGGCGCCGGCTTTTCACCTTGCGATTTCAGCGAGGGAAAAACTTCCGTCATGAGCGAACCTCATCTGCCAAGCCGGCCACCCGATGCCCCCCTTGAGCGCCCACCTTCCCGATCCGCTGCCGTGGCGCGAGCTCGCGCGGCCGCTGGTGCGCGCCGAAGACGCGCTGGCGCGGCTCGACGAGCGGCTGCGAACAAGCCCCATTCGCGACGGCTGGATCACGAGAACCGACTTCGCCGACGCCGCCGCCGCGCTGTGGCTCGAGGGCGAGCTCGTCCACATCGAAGACCTCGTGCTGCACGACGCCGGCATGGACATCCGCGCGCCCACCCACGAACTCGCGCGCGCCCATGCCATCTTGCGCGCGCGCCGGCGCATCGCCGACGCCGCACCCGACTGGGCGCTGTCGCCCGCCGGTCTTGAGGCGCTGCGGGGCAGGGCAGGGGCGGTGGATACATCGGATCCCGAGGTCGAAGACCCCGAACCGGTCGAGCACGACGAGGCGTTCGATCTGCCGAACGCCGACGACGAGGAACTTTCGGAACTGTTCGCCTCGGTCGACGCGGCCATCGCCCAGGCCGACAAAACCCTCGCCGGCGAGCGGCGTCCACCCGCGCCAGCCGCCGGCGAGCGCGATCCGCTCATCTACGACCTCGACTGGGACGAGGACGCGCGCCTCGCGGAATGGCGGGCGATCATCGATCAGACCCGCGACCTGCCGCCGGCCCTCGCCGCCGCGCTTGTCCACGAGGCCTGGAGCGCGATCGAGCCTTTGCCGCGCGCGCCCGGCCTCGGCCGCCTGCTCACCGGCGCGTTGCTGCGCGACCGCAGCAAGACCCGCGCGCATCTGCCCTGCCTCGCCGAGGGCGCGAAGGCCGTGCCACGCGAGCGTCGCCGAAACCGCGACGCGGCGACACGCCTCGTCGCCGAGCTCGAGACGATCGCCGCGGCGGCCGAAGAGGGATTGAAGCAGCACGACCGCTGGCTCCTCGCCCGCACGCTGCTCCTGCGAAAACTCGACGGCCGCCGCTCCACGTCGCGGCTGCCGGAGCTCATCGAGTTCGTAATCGCAAGGCCGTTGGTCTCAGCCGGCATGATCGCCAAAGAGCTCGACATCACGCCCCGTGCCGCCCAGAATCTGGTGGCCGAGCTGGGCCTGCGCGAGGCGACGGGCCGCGGACGATATCGGGCGTGGGGCGTCTTGTGAGCGCGTAGTGATCTCGGCCCGCGTTCGCGTCGGCGACTCCGCGAGGCGCGCGGGCGTCGCCGAGACGCGCACACCCGAGGCGTCGACCGCCAGAGTGTTGTGCAGGTCGACGCCCCGAAGCTTCGAGCGCGAGCCGTCGCCAACGGCGCGAACATAGGCCGCCAGCAAAGCCGCGAGGTCGACGCCAGGCGGCTGCGCTCGCGCAGACCGCGGCGATCCCTGACGCGCGTCGATGAAATCCGCGAAACGCGCGATCAACCCGTCACTGCCGCCTGCGGCCATTGTTGGTCGACGGCGCCGGACGAAGGCAGCGGCCCCAGCGGCCATGAGCCTATCGTCGGCCCTTTGCGCGAGCTGCTCGAAGCAACGGATTCGCGCCGACGCCGACAGGTTGGCGAGCGGCCGACCAGAGCCGACGCCGGCGAGGACTGGAACGCGCAGCAGGCGCGCGACCCATTCGTGGATCGCCGACGAACTCTTGGCGATTTCCGCCTTGCAGATATCGTCAATCGACCGCTCCAACCGCTGTGCCGCCGCCTCGACCGATATCTTGGCTCCGCGGCGCAAGTCGAAACCGCAGCGCACGCAGACATATTGCGGGATCAACTCCGTCTGAGCGAACGGCGCTATCCCGCTGCGGCAGGCGGGACATCGGTCCCGCAGCCCGCAGCCATGCCGGAAGCAGGATATCCGCGACGCGAGTCGCCATGACCGCCGGAAATAAGGAGCGCGATCATCGGCAAGACACAAAGCGCAATACTGGATCCAAGTCGAACGGCTACGGCGCGTGGTGTCACGTAAGGGCAGCAGAAGCGGCGCCAACGCCCCATCCGTCATCGCCATCTCCGATATCGCCTCGGGCGCAACACCCGTCCGAACGCCGAGCCAGGCCGCGAGGTCTTGGGAAAGGCGCAGATCGAGGCTGGGGGACCACATCCCGCCGCCCGGTCCGAGCACGCCGGCGAAAGCCCGCGGCGCGACGCCGTTCGCGATCGCGAGGCGATGGAGCCAGCTCGACAGCAACTCGTCGGGCTGCGGGTCGACGGCCGCTGGCCACCGATCCCCAACGACATCCTGGTATCGTTCGCGGATCTCAATGGCGAACCCCGATCCGCCGCTCACAGCAGATCATCGCGCAGCCGCGCGCCGCGGCGTCGCGACACCGGGACGTAATCCAGCTCGTCGATTAAGGCTTGGGTGATCCGCTCCGCGCCGGACCTCGCCGCCGCGACCGCCGCCGTCGTGATGATCGCCACGATCTCGCCGATCAACCCTTCCGAAAGCCGGAAGATCTCTCGCGCGAGTTTCTCTTCCGACAGATCGGAACGGCGCGGGAGCGGCAGGGCGCTTTCCAGACTGTCGAGGAGCGCGAGGAACTCCTCGTCATAGCGCCATCGCGGCGCGGCGAGCAGTTGGAACCGGCTCGCCATTTCGTCGGTCGCGTTGATGAAATCGTACACCGCGACCTCGCCGATCAGAACCGACGATATGTCGAACTGACGGCCGATCCGTCGCAGGAACGCCAACACCGCCTCCACGTCGCGCGATCGGCCGCGCAGCGCGTTGTGGAATTCGTCGAAAATCAGGACTTTAGGTTTCAGGCCGTCCAGCAGATGATCGACCTGCTCGGCCTTGCGGCCGACGTCCCGGCTGTTTCCCGTCGGCGCGCGCAGTGCGCGCAGGATGCTTCCGTAGAAGTGTGCGAGTCCGGCGCCCTCGCGCGTCTGGAGCACCCACACCCGCTGCGACTCGCAGGCTTTCAGATGCGCGACGGCGAAGCGCTCGGCGATCATCGTCTTGCCGTTGGCGTAGGGCCCGACCAGCATCAGACCGCGAGTGCGCAACGACGGAGGCCGGCACAGCAATTCTTTCAGCCGCTCGAGCGCCTGCCTTGCACCGTGGTGTCCGATCCAACGCGGCGCCCGGATATAGGCGATGCGGTCCTCCAGGCTACAGTCGAGATACGGGCGAACATGATCGAGCAGATGGTCGACCATCTCACCAATCCTCGACCGGCAACCCGCGCTTTTCGCGGACCGAACATTCGGCTGGACTGGCAGGCGCCGACGGGCGCATGGCCTCATAGGGTTTGCCAGCCTCGGCCGCGAGAGTCCGGCGCACGGCATCGCGCAGTTCGACCTTCGACGGCTTCGATCCGCCGACGATCTCGGCGATCCGACGTTGAAACTTCACCTTCTCCGTGTCCGATCGCGCGTTCACGGCGCGTCGACGAGCGCGGTCGCCTTCGTGCTCCCAAAGCGTCGTCGGAGCGAGCCGCCCATCGCGTCGCCCGACGGACCGAAACTCCCTCGTTTCCGGATCCCGGACATAGACGTGGCTGATGTCGCGGGGGTCGTATCGCACCTCGAGCCGGCCGAGACGGTCGCGCCGCGGGACCAGGCCGCCCAGCCACGGCGAATAGTAGTCCAGCGCGAACAGGCTGACGCCTTGCGGCGAAAGCCGCCGCTCCGCTCCGGGCAGGAACGCCAGCACGACCCGCGCCGGGTCGTCCTCGAAACGCGGAAGATCCTGGCTGTGTTGCGCCCATTCCACCGCCGGCGCCTTCAACGTCTTCGCATTCTGCTGCAGATTGTGATCGATCACGGCGAGCGCCACGCACCGCTCGAGGTCGGCGAAACTCAGCCGAGCGCGCCGCTCCGCGGGATAGCCATCGCGGTCCGCCACGGATCGACCCGTCGACCCCGGGTGCATCGCGAGTACGGCATTGAGCTTCCCGAGCAGCCGTTCGACCACCCCGCCCTCATGGACGCGGCCGCGATCGCGGTAGCGAATGCGGATGCCATAGTCCTCGCAGCCGCGCTGGAAAGCGCGCCCTTTGAACTCTTTCGCGGAGTCGGTGACGAGCTGCCGCGGTCGTCCGAACATCGGCCAGCGATCCTCGATGCCGCGCGCGGCCAACCAATCCTCCTTCGGGCACATCGCCTGCGCGTGGCATAGAGCGACGGACAGCGCCGACGGCTTTTCGAGGGTCAGGCAGAACCCGAGTATGCTGCGCGTCGCCACATCCGCGACGAGGGTCAGGTACGCCCTGCCGACGAAGACGCCTTCGCCCTCCACGACCTCCACGAACTGGATGTCTGTGGGCGTGTGATCGATCTGACAAACCTCCAGCGGCTTCGACGCGCGGATATATCCGGGTCTCGATTTGAGCCGCAGCAGATGCTTCGGGTTCGCCGACCGCTTCTTGGCGATTTCTTCAGGGCTGAACAGCGACGGAATGCGGCGGTCGACAGCGCCGTAGGAGGGCGCAGCCAGCCCGGCCTCCTCGCAACGGGCGCGGATTTCGGCCACGACAGGCGCAAGCGGCGGCGCCTCCAGCGTCAACCATTGCGCTTGCAAGGTCGCCGCGACAATTTCCTCGACTTCATCGCGAGCCGCTTTTTCCTCGCGCCGTTCGTGCGCGGCAGCAGCGACGACACCCGTCGGTCGACGCGATAGCGCGCCAGCAAATTATAGACTTGCCGCGTCGAGAGGCGCAGCTCGGCGGCCGCCCGATCGACCGCCGTTCGATGCGGGTCTGCCTCATCGAGGATCCTGTCGAGTTCGCGCGCAACGCGGCGCGCCGCCAGCCACGCCTCCTCCGATGGCGGCGCAGACGCAGACGCGGTTGTTCGGATTTGGGGTCGGTGCGGCAATTCGAGCGGTCACTGAAATCGCTAGCGGAAAATTCAGCTCGCTTTAGACCCTAAACCTAAACAACATATGACGTTTTCGCCGTTGAAATTGGGAAGTGAAAGCGACAGTTTACGGCATATTGCCGTGTGCGAGCGACTAAGGAACCAACCTACTGGTCGGAAGCCTCGAATTTCTTGAACAGCCCAAGACGCCGGATTTGCGATTGAGGGAGCATCGACATTGCCTTCCAGCTACCAGATTCCCGATCCGCTGCCTTGGGCCGCCATCGGCGGCCCGCTCGCCGCCGCCGAGGATTCTTTGGCCCGCCTCGACGAGCGCCTCGCCAAAAGCCCGATCCGCGACGGCTGGATCGCACGCACCCACTTCACCGATGCCGCGGCCTGCCTATGGCTCGAAGGCGAGCTCGTCCACTTGGAAGATCTCGTTCTCCACGACGCACACGTGGACGTCCGCACCCCGACCCATAGCTCACCCGGGCGCACGCCGTACTGCGCGCGCGTCGGCGGATCGCGGCGGAAAAGCCCGACTGGGCGCTGTCGGCAGCCGGCCTTGCCGGTCTGTGCGGCCGGGAAGGAAAGGGCGACCCGAAAGAGAGGCTGGGCCTCGAGAGGCGAGAGCTCGGCGTCAATGAAGGCGAGACAGCAGACGACGAGGGCGCTGTGTTGGTCTCGGGCGCCAGCGAGATCGATGAGGGGCTCGCCGCTGCCTTTGCCGCAGTCGACGCCGCGATCGCGGAAGCCGACCGAACCCTCGCTCGTGAAACACGTGGTCCGCACCTCACGCGCCTGGAACGCGACCCGCTGGTCTACGATCTGGACTGGGACGAGGACGCCCGTCTCGACGAGTGGCGCGCGATTGTTGCGGCAAGCCGCGCACTGCCGCCGGCCTTGGCGGCAACAATCGCGCTCGAGGCCTGGAGCGCGATCAACCCGCTGGAGCATACGCCCTGGCTCGGCCGGCTCTTAGCCGCAGCGCTGTTGCGGGACCGCGGCAAGGCGCGCTGCCATCTGCCCTGTCTGCACGACGGGTTCAAAGCCATCCCGCGCGAGCGGCGGCGACCACGGGACGCGGCCTGCCGACTCGCCGTGCAGCTCGAGGCGATCGTGGCCGCGGCCGAGGCGGGGCTGAAAGATCACGACCGCTGGCTGAGCGCAAAAAACCTGCTCGCCCGCAAGCTCATGGGCCGCCGATCCACCTCTCGGCTGCCTGAGCTGCTTGATTACGTGCTGACCCAGCCGATCGTCTCGGCCGGCATGATAGCGGCGGAGCTCAAGATTACACCGCGCGCCGCGCAGGACCTGGTCGGCGAACTCGGCCTGCGCGAGGCGACCGGGCGAGAACGATACCGGGCGTGGGGGATTCTATAGAGTGTATCGGGTCGGATCAGGGTCGACCGTACCAAAGGCACTGTTATCGCCAGTCGTGGCGTCTCCCGCAAAAGACCAGCTACATGGATCAACCCGCATGGCCAAAATTCAGCTATCCCAACTTGGCCCGCCCTGTGGCATTGTTGTCCTGATCAGAGGGACACAATGCCAAAGCGGATTCCGCTGGACCCCAAGCTGCCGAAGGCCTTCAACGCGACGCCGAATGAGGCACGAAGCAAGGCGGAGCTCGATGCATGGTGGGATCGTCCTTACGGCGTCACCTTGTCGGATGGCCGCATCGAGGTGCGGTGCCTGAATGGCGGGGCGTGGGACCGTTCGACTCATCTCGGCATCGCGGATAATTACGATGCGGCCTGCGCATTGGCCGAAGCGAAGCAAGCAGAATGGCTGAGATTCCGCGAGCGCCCGTCCGTCTGTTTCGACGCAGACCAAGTCACAGTCGTCCGGCAGGCACAGCGGCCGGACGAAGCGCCGCAGCAACTGGCGACGTTTCCCACGGCGGAGGCAGCAACTGACTACCTGCGCGCCAACCACCCCGAACCGTGGCGGCCATGATCGCCGCTCTCGGCCAGAACGGCGAGAGCGGTGGTGCCTTGGTCGCGGAGCTCGGACTGCGCGAGGCGACGGGGCGGGGAAGCAACCTTCGATTTCCTGCTGACGCGGTTTTAGTGCCGCGCGACAACCCTTAGAGGGCTCGCCGGCGTCTCTCAGGAGAGAGATCATCCTCATTGGAGAATAGCCGTGCGGTGTGGCGGGCGTCGCGCGAGCGCCCAGCGGTTCCGACACGAAAGACTCGATCGAGACGGCGATCGAGAAAACGCGGGCGGAAGATCGCTGAGACTGCCCTCGCGACAGGTGGCTTCGAGAACCTGGAACTGGTTTCCCTCAGTGTCGCCGCCGGAGCGTTAAGCACGAGACTATAGCAGGCGCCTCCGCATCAGTCGGATTCTGCGACGGCAAGAGTGCCGCGCAAAGGCGCGAGAGGCGGCGCCAGTTTCGGCGACAGCCAACAACAGCCCCCGTTAATGCTACAGGGGACATGAACCCGCGCTTGATGCTGACTTGCCTCCGTTCACCAGAACGCGACGGGGGATTCGGCGAATGCAAGCAATTGCCATTGATGCTAACGAAAACGGCGGATTGGGGTCTCTGCTCGATGAGATGCATCAGTTGCGCGCCCGGGTGTTCGCTGGCCGGCTCGGTTGGCGGGTAAAGATCGAGTACGGCCGCGAGCGCGATGAATACGACGCCCTCGACCCGACCTACATCCTGGCCCTGACCGACCGCGGCGACGTCGCCGGCTGTGCCCGTCTGCTTCCGAGCACGGGCCCAACCATGTTGTCGTGGACCTTCCCGCAACTGCTCCCGGGCGGCCGGCTACGGGGCAAATCCACCATGGTCGAGAGTTCACGCTTTTGCGTCGACACGCGAGGCGAGGGGAGGGGAGGCCGGTTCCTGCACGAGGCCACGCTGACGATGTTCGCGGGAATCATCGAGTGGTCGATGTCGAACGGCTTCGACGAGATCGCCACGGCAACGGATGTGCGGCTCGAACGCATCCTGCAACGGGCGGGCTGGCCGATGACGCACCTTGGCGGCGTGGAGCTCATCGGCGAGACCATGAGCGTCGCCGGCATCCTGCCGGCCGACCAGGCAAGCTTCGATGGGTCTGCCCGCCTGGCTATCGGTCCGACCTGCGCCGCGTTCAGCGCGTCGCTGCGTGAGCGATGGCGGGCGATTGCCATGACCGAACTTCCTTCGCATCCGCGGCTTGTCCGCAAACTCCAGGACGCGCTTGGCGACCAGATCTGC
>NZ_JBVAPG010000186.1:0-14508 GCF_055413685.1 Bradyrhizobium sp. LeoA1Lang
TGCGCTCGCCCGTAAGCTCCTGGTCCGCCTCAACGCCAAAGCACGCGAGGCGCGTGCCGCTTACGCCAATGCAACTTGACAATCCAGATAGTCGCTCATCCGCCGTGAGACGCGCGGAGTTAAATCACTGATTTGCCCGACGACGGAAGCGGAATGTTTTTTCCGCGAGGGCTGGACAGACTTTTGGTGATTTGCCCGTCGGGTTGATTTGTCGCACCCAAAGCAACCACATCGTCATTGCGAGCGCAGCGAAGCAATCCATAGCGTCGCAAGCGGAGGCATAGATTGCTTCGCTCCGCTCGCAATGACGTGGAGACAGTGCAGCGAACTGCAGAAGCCGTAGGGTGGGCAAAGGCGCAGTACGCGCTCAATCCAGGCGCCGTTGCAAGGGACATCCTTTGGTAGTACGCTTCTTACACAGCTAGTCACGCTTGTCTCTTCTGGGAGACTGAGAGCGATGCGCATCATCGTAGCGATGACCGGGGCGCACCGAGCCTACGCCACATCAACGAACTGCCTTCGATTTTCGCAGGGATGCGGATCACCTCCGAGGGAGATGTGAGATGAAGGAAGCCGAGCATGTCTACACGGCGCCCGCAACCAGCAGCGGGATTCCGGACGGGGTGGCCCGCTATCTTGACGGCACCGACCTGCTGACCAAAACCCAGGCGCTGCGTCTCTCGACAGTAGGTTCCGACGGATGGCCTCACGCTGCGCTGCTGAGTGCAGGCGACATGGTGATCATGCCTTCAGGCCGCATCCGCTTTGCGATTTTTCCGCAATCGACCATGGCGTCCAATCTTGAACGTGAAGGACGGCTCACGATTGCGCTTTCACTCGATGGCGGCATTTGCGAGACAAAGCTCCGCTGTCGCCGCCTTGCCCACTCCTCTGTCGATGTGCCGCTGGCGTTCTTCGAGGCGGATGTCGAGGCGGTACGCCAGCATGTCGCGCCATACGCTGATGTGACAGGCGGAGTCACCTTTGCACTGCACGATCCCAAAGCCGTACTGCCGCGTTGGCAACGGCAGATTGCCGCGTTACGCGCCGCCTGAAACCAATCTGAGCAATTGGGGGCAGAAATGCGTGCCTACAAGGACCTTCGCGAATTCCTGTCCGCCCTCGAGCAAGAGCGGCAATTGCTGCGCATCCATGATCAGGTTCTTCCTGAGCCCGACATGGCGGCCGCGGCCTGCGCCCTCACAGAGATCGGCGAGGACAGCCCCGCGATCTATTTCGACAACATCGCGGGCTACACCAGCGCTCGGGTCGCCATGAACGTACATGGGTCATGGTGCAACCATGCTCTCGCGCTTGGCATGAAAAAAGACGCCGGCATGCGCGACCAGTTCTTTGAGTTCGTCCGACGCTTCCAGCAATATCCTGGCACGTTGGAGCGCGTTGCGAGCGCGCCCTGGCAAGACGTCGTCGTCGACAAGGACGTGAACCTCTACGAACTGCTGCCGCTGTTTCGTCTCAACCGCGGCGATGGCGGCTATTTCATCGACAAAGCCTGCACCATCAGCCGAGATCTCGACGACTGGAATAACGACGATGTCGAGAACGTCGGAATCTATCGCCTGCAGGTCAAGGGGCGGAATCGCCTCGGAATCCAGACCGTGCCGCAGCACGATATCGCGATCCATATGGCTCATGCGGAAGCCCGCGGCGAAGACTTGCCAGTCGCGATCGCGCTGGGAAACGAGCCGATCATCACGCTGATGGGGGCGACGCCGCTGCTCTACGATCAGCTCGAATACAAGATGGCGGCCGTGATGCAGGGCGCGCCATACCGTGTGGTCAAGACTGCAAAGGGCCTGGATATCCCCTGGGGATCCGAATATGTGCTGGAGGGCCGCCTGCTACGCGGACAGCGCGAGAGACCGAGGGGCCGTTTGGTGAATTCCCCGGCTATTATTCAGGATGCCATAAATATCCGGTGATCGAGATCGATCGCGTGTCGCACCGCAAAGACCCGGTCTACGACGCGGTCTATGTGGGGCGGCCCTGGACCGAGCTCGACTTCCTGCAAGCCATGACGACGAGCGCGCCGATCTTCCTTCAACTCAAGACGACGTTTCCCGAAGTCGTCGCCGTCAACGCACTCTATACCCACGGTCTGGTGGTCGTCGTCTCGACAAAGATCCGCTATGGCGGCTTCGCCAAATATGTGGGCTTGCGCGTGCTGACCACGACCCATGGTCTCGGATACGCAAAGGTCGTGATCGTTGTCGACGAGAAAGTCGATCCGTTCGATCTGAAGCAGGTGATGTGGGCAATATCGGTGAAGGTAAATCCTGCGGGGGACATCGTGACCATCCCCAACCTCGCGGAGAATCTGCTGGATCCGGCCTGCAGCCCGACTGGTGTCGTGACCAAGATGATCATCGATGCCACCACGCCGGTCGCGCCTGATATCCGCGGCGACTATGGCGAGGAACTCGACAAGCCGCAGCGTACCGATCAGTGGCGGACCAAGCTCATGGCTCTGGCGAAGGAGATGAGGAAATGACGGCGACAACCGCTGACACTGTTCCGGCCGCATGTCCGCGATGTCGATCAGGCAAGGTCGAGGTGCGCAGCAAATCTCCCGTTGTCGGGATCTGGACTGTGTTCGGTTGTCCGACATGCCTCTATGTCTGGAGATCGACCGAGCCGGAGGAGAACGTGAACCCGGACAAATATCCCGCTGCCTTTCGGCTGCGCCCCGAGGATCTTCCCAATCTGCAGGTGGTTCCACCGATTCCACCGCGTCGATCATCCTCGTGAGTCCGGGCCGGATGCCGAAGGCGGAACCACATTGGCCGTCGTCATTCCGGGGCGATGCGAAGCATCGAGCTATGATGTGCAATTGCACATCAGAGAATCCATTTCTCCACCTGCGTCTGCGGCCCGATGGATTCCGGGTTCGTCCTTCGGACGCCCCGGAATGACGACGGAGGAAGTGGCGACTATGGTGCGCCCCGGAAATGACGGAGAGTGAAGCGCCCGTGGCCCATCCCTCGAGACGCCGCTTCGCGGCTCCTCGGGATGAGGGATGAATTCGTGGCGCCTCCCATGCTCTAATGCGCCATCAGTAACGGCAAGTCTGCGTGCTCCATGATGTGGCTGGTGGCGCCGCCGAAAATCATTTGCCGCAGCCTGGTCCTTGTGAAGGCTCCCTTGATCAAGAGATCGCAGCCTTCCGCCCTGGCCGCGGCGAGGACTGCTTCGCCGGTGCTGCGACCGTTCAGCTCGATGCTCATGGGCTCGGCGGCAATGCCGTTATACCGCAATTGCTTGCGCACCTGATCGGCCGATGGACCCGGCACATCCTGTCCACCGACGACAGTCAACACCGTCACGCGTCCGGCCAGGCGCAGGAGTGGCATCGCCAAGGCGTTGGCGCGGGCCTGCTCGGTGCTGCCATTCCAATGGATCATGATGTTGGTCGCGATCTCTTTCGGAGCTGATGGCGGCGACAGCACAACAGGCCGGCCGCTTTCGAACAGTCCCGACTCGATCGCCCGCCGATAGAGTGGGTCCGTAGCAGCGGATGGCCTGCTCATCACAATCACATCGAACGCGCGGCCATGGCTGCCGACCAGGCCCTCGCCCGGCGGCACCTCGGCAAACCAGCTATACCAGGGCCGGTCCGCGGTCGTTTTCATAGCAGCAACACCGTGCTGCTGCATGAAGGTCTCGAACAGCTCGCGCTCCCCCGCCGCCTCCGCTTCGCGCCGCACCCGATAGGTTTCCATGGAATAGGTGCTGGCCAGCCCCGCCACGACAAACTCAGGCGTGCCAAACCACAGTGGAACACCCTCAATATAGGCGCCGGTGCGCTGCGCGAGCAGCACCGCCGTTTCGAGCACGGATGTCATGGCCGGGGTATTTTGGGTTGGTACCAAAATCGTCTTCATTGTCAGCTCCCGCCCGTTGCAGATGAACGATAGTCCAGGCAGCCAAAACGGCACTGACTTTCGACATGGTAGACCTTCGGGACGAGACCGCCAACGCTGAGTGCATTGCGAAATGGATTCCGGGTTCGCGCTACGCGCGCCCCGGAATGACAGCGGCGGAGTTCAATGGAAATCGCGTGACGGCGGCAGGATGCGGACGTTGCGGGGGTGGCGGATTCTTTGCGGGGAGTTTTCGCCGTGGTCGCGGCGGTCGTCGTTGAGAGGTTCGACCAAAGCCGGGCCGGCGGGCACGGCCGGCTTGGCGCTGAACGCGTCGTTGGAGAGACCGATGAGGTCGTAGGAACGGTCGATCATGCGCTGCGCGACCAGGTGCGTCACCTCCTCCGGGCTGCTCTGGATATAGCCTTCGACCAGGATCAGCCGCGCGCCCATCACTTCTTTCCGGTATTGCTCCATCACCTTCGGCCACACCACGATATTGGCGATCCCGGTCTCGTCCTCGAGCGTCATGAACACCACGCCCTTGGCGCTGCCCGGACGCTGCCGCACCAGCACCACGCCGGCGCAGCGGATACGGCGGCGGTCATTGCGATGGCAGACCTCCTTGCAGGGTATGACGCGCTCTTTTGCAAATTTCTCTCGCAAGAATTCCATCGGATGGCCCTTCAGCGACAGGCGGATGGTCTGGTAGTCGGCGACCACCTGTTCCTGCCGCGGCATCTGCGGCAATGGTTTCGCGTTTTCGTCCGGCTGCTCGCGGGCAACAGCGGCTTCGAACAGAGGCAGTGGCACGTCGTCGGGCAGCCGCCGCACCGCCCAGAGCGCCGCGCGGCGATCGAGGCCGATCGAGCGGAAGGCATCGGCGTCCGCGAGCAGGATCAGCGCGCGCTTGGGCAGGCCGGTGTCGCGGGCGAAATCCTCCAGCGAGGCGAAGGGGCGCCGCTGCCGCGCCGCGACGATGCGGTCGGCCCAGGCGTTGGGTTCCAAGGGAGGCTCCACCTCTCCCGCAAGCGGGAGAGGGAGCGCTGGCACCTCCCGGAATAACGCCTGCTGCTGTTTCAGCCTCTCTTCGTCCGGGTCCTTCCAGTTGAAACCGTCGATCTGGCGGAAGCCGAGGCGGACGGCGCAATGGTCGCCGCTGCGCTCTTCCAGGGTGTTCTGGGCGAAGCTGTAGGATACGTCGATCTCGCGAACCTCGACGCCATTCTTGCGGGCGTCGCCGACGATCTGCGCGGGGGCGTAAAAGCCCATCGGCTGTGAGTTGAGCAGCGCACAGCAGAAAGCGTCGGGATGATGACATTTAAGCCAGGAGGAGATGTAGACGAGTTGGGCAAAACTCGCGGCATGGCTTTCCGGGAAGCCGTAGGAACCGAAGCCCTTGATCTGCTCGAAGCAATTTTGTGCGAAGACGGGGTCGTAACCGCGCCTGACCATATTGCCGATCAGCTTCTCTTCGAAATTGCCGATGGTACCGACGTTGCGGAAGGTGGCCATCGCACGACGCAATCCATTGGCTTCTTCTGACGTGAATCCCGCAGCCTCGATTGCAATGCGCATCGCTTGTTCCTGAAACAGCGGTACCCCAAGGGTCTTGTGCAGGACATTGCGCAATTCATCCTTGTTGCCGCCTTTGGGGTACGGATACTCGATATCTTCGGGTTTCATTTTGCGGCGGCGCAGATAGGGATGCACCATGTCGCCCTGGATCGGCCCCGGGCGCACGATCGCGACCTCGATGACAAGATCATAGAAAGTCCGCGGTTTCAGCCGCGGCAGCATGTTCATCTGCGCGCGGCTTTCGACCTGGAACACGCCGAGCGATTCACCGCGGCACAGCATGTCGTAGACTTTTCCGTCATCCTGCGGGACCGTTGCCAGTTCGTAACGCTCATCCTTGTGATCGGCGATCAGGTCAAAGCTCTTGCGGATGCAGGTCAGCATGCCCAGCGCCAGCACGTCGACCTTCATCATGTTGAGCGCGTCGACGTCGTCCTTGTCCCATTCGATGAAGGTGCGATCCTCCATCGCGGCATTGCCGATCGGCACATAGGTGTCGAGCCGGTCCTGCGTCAGCACATAGCCGCCGACATGCTGCGAGAGGTGGCGCGGGAATTCGATCAGCTCGGTGGCGAGATCGACGGCGAGCCCGATCATCGCGTTCCTCGGGTCGAGTCCCGCCTGCCGCACCTGCATGTCGTTGAGGCCCTTGCCCCAGCTTCCCCACACGGTATCGGCGAGCGCGGCCGTGACATCCTCCGTCAGCCCCAGCGCCTTGCCGACGTCGCGGATCGCGCTGCGCGGACGATAGTGGATGACGGTTGCGATGATGGCAGCGCGATGCCTGCCATAGCGGCGGTAGACATATTGCATCACCTCCTCGCGCCGCGAATGCTCGAAATCGACGTCGATGTCGGGCGGCTCCAACCGCTCCTTGGAGATGAAGCGCTCGAACAACAGATCGACCTTGATCGGGTTGACCGAGGTGATGCCGAGCACATAGCAAACCGCGGAATTCGCTGCCGATCCCCTACCCTGGCACAGGATATTCTGACTGCGTGCGTACCGGACGATGTCGTGCACGGTCAGGAAATAATGTGCGTATTTCAGTTTCCTGATCAGACGCAATTCTTTGTGCAGAGTCTTTTTGATTTTCGGGGAAATCCGGATCGGAAATCTTTCGTGCGCGCCTTGCCACGTCAAATCCTCCAGGTGACGCTGCGCGGTCTTGCCCGGCGGCACCGGCTCATCAGGGTATTGGTATTTGAGCTGGTCGAGCGAGAAGGTGATGCGGTCGGCAAAACGCATGGTCTCGGCGATCGCGTCGGGAAAATCGCGGAACAGCCGCGCCATCTCGTGCGCAGGTTTCAGATGCCGCTCGGCATTGGCTTCCAGTCTCTTGCCGATCGCATCGATCGTCGTCTTCTCCCTGATACATGTGAGCACGTCCTGCAGCGGGCGGCGCGCGGGATGGTGATAGAGCACTTCGTTGGTCGCGAGCAGCGGCACATCGGCTTTGGTCGCAAGATGATGTAATCGTGCCAGGCGTCGCTTGTCGTCGCCGCGATAGAGCAGGCTTGCGGCGAGCCAGACGCCATCAGCGCGGCTTGCTTTCAGGCGTTCGAGCAGATCGAGCGACTTTGTCGTCTCGAAACGATGCGGCAATGACAGCACCAGGAGCTGGCCTTCGGCGAAGTCCAGCAGATCGTTCAGCTTCAGATGGCATTCGCCTTTTTCGATCCGCTTGATGTCATCGCCCCGTTTGCCGCGAGTGAGGAGCTGGCACAGCCGGCCGTAAGCCGCGCGGTCGCGCGGATAGACCAGAATATCAGGCGTGCCGTCCATGAAGACGATGCGCGAACCGATCAGGAGCTTGGGCGGGTGCGTTACTTTTGAATTCTCGAGCTCCTTGTAGGCGCGCACCACGCCGGCGAGCGTGTTGTGATCGGCAAGCCCGATCACGGGAATGCGGAGAATGCTCGCCTGATGCACATAGGCGCGCGGATCCGATCCGCCGCGCAGGAAGGAGAAATTGCTTGATATGCCGATCTCGGCATAGTCGAGCGCCGGTTCCATCATGCGAACAGCCCATGCACGAACCAGTTGGCGGGAACGGGCTTGCCGTCTTCGTCGATCAGTTCGCTGTCGTAAAGGCCATCGCGAAAGATCCAGAAGCGCAGGCCCTGTTCATCCTCGACGCGGAAATAGTCGCGCGTCAGCACTTTTCCGTCCCGCTGCCACCATTCCATGGCGATGCGCTCAGGACCCTCGACCCGCACCACCTGATGCGTGGCGCGACGCCAGGTGAAGCGATGCGGCGGTCCATCCGGCACGGTGGCGAACGGCACCTTGATCGGCTCCGGCTTTTCGAACAGGCGCAGCGGACGCAGTGGCGGCTCGCCCTCGGCGCGCGCTGGCCAGGCGGCTTGCGAGGCCGCGGCCAGATGATGCTGTGCGGGCGCGGCAAGCGCCGCGCGCTCGGGGATATGGGTATCCTCCGGCAGGTGCACGACCACGCGCTTGCCCCCGATGCGGGCGGCGATGCGGTCGATCAGCGCGGCAAGCTCGTCATTGTCATGGACATGGGCGTCGAGATCGCGCTGCTGCTGCACCACGATCTCGGTACGACCAGCGGACAGGCGGATCAGGTCGAAGCCGAAGCCGGGATCGAGGGGATCGTTGAGTGCGTCGAGCCGTTCGCGGAACAGGCGGTCGATCACTTCGGGTTTGGTCACAGCACGCCCGGTCTCGACGGCAAGCGTGCGCACCGCGCCGTCGGTGCGGAAGAAGCCTGCTTCCAGCTTCCGCGCGCCCTTGCCCTGCTTGTCCATCGCCTGGACCAGCATCCTGGCGAGGTTCTGCAGCGTCATCGCGATCATGGGCTCGGTTGTGATCGGCTCGGGAAAACGCTTCTCGACGATGTAGTCAGGCAATGGCTTGCGCGGGCTGATCGGCGCATCGCCCTGCCCCAGCGCATGCTCGAGCCGCGTGGTGAAGGCAGCGCCGAAACGCGCCGCGATCTCATGGCGCGCGCGGGCGGCGACGTCGCCGATTGTCTTCAAGCCGGCGCGGCGCAGACCTTTCGTGATCGCATCATCGGCCCCCAATGCCGAGATCGGCAACGGGGCGACCGCCTCGGCTTCCGCACCATCCTCGATGATCCGGCCTGACGAATGCCGCGTCAGCGTACGGGCGCAGACCGAGGTAGCCGCGATCGCGCCGCTGACGGCAAAGCCGCGCCGACTGAGGGCGCCGCAGACGATCTGCAGCATCGCACGCTCGCCGCCGAACAGATGGGCGCAGCCGGTGATATCGAGGAAGAGACCTGAGGGCGGATCGAGCGCCACCAGAGGTGTGAAGCGGTCGCACCAGTCGGCGATGTCGTTGAGCGTCCTGGCATCGGCAACCTCGTCGGCATCATAGACCGTCAATTCCGGGCAGATCGCGCGGGCATTGGCCAATGGCAGGCCAGCCGACAGGCCGCTTCGCGCGGCGATGTCGTCGAGGGAGTGGATCACCAGCGCGTTGTGCTCCTTGATGACGACAACGCTCGGCACTTCGACCTCTCCCGCTTGCGGGAGAGGGAGTTCAGACAGCTTGCGCGTTTCAACTGGCGAGGCGGTGCGGGCCAGTTGCCGCTTGATCCGATCGATGGGCAGGCGCGGCAGCCACAGGCTGAGGATACGCCGACGGTTCGCTGAAAAGGCACTCATCACATTTCCATTCCATGATCCATCGCCCGACCGGGCCATGACGGTTGCGAACGAGCTGCGCATCGAACAGAGGCGCGCCCCACGCGCTCCAACTGGCGCCCGGCGGCGAATGCGCCGCGCGCACGATCCATCGGGTTTCCGCGGTGGACGGAAGCGGCGTTGCCGCCAGGCGCAGCAGCAGCGCGGGGACGCCTGATGATTGCGAGGCGAGCGTCAGCTTGCGGCTGGCGACCAGATCGAGCTGCCGCGCATCGCCCCAGACTTCCATGATGACGGCACCAAGCGCGTCGCAGGCGAGCGCATCGGCCGTGGTGCGCAACGCATTGTCGATGTCGGCGGCGCGCACGGTGACGAGGAGGCGCGGATCGAGGCCGAGCTCGGACAAGCCGTTCATCGACAGTGCGCCGGATTCGATTTCGGAAAAATCCTGCCGCACCCAGACCAGCGGCTTTCGGGCGGCAAGACGGCCGGCGAGGCCTGCGATGAAACCGGTGGCGGAAGCGCCCTGGTGGCCCTCGGCAAACACTTCGTGCACCGCGGCTCTCGCAAGCCCGCCCTTGAGCATCGCATCGGCGCCGGCATGGCCCAGCGCGATCCGCTGCAGCGCATGCGCTTCATTGGATGTCTCAATGCGTTCAATGCGCCCGCGCAAGGACGCAAGCGTGCTCAGGCGTGCGCTCGTCATGCGCCGCTCCTTAAGGAAGATATCGGGGCCGCTGCTGGCTTAAGGGAGAAACCAGAAGCTGGCCCAATTGTTCATGGTATGTTCTAATATAAAGCCAACTGCGCGGGAGGAGTCAATCGGATTGGTAACGGGATAAATTCTTGAGTGAAATCAATGGGATTTATGAGGGCCTTCATGGCCCGATCAAGCCCGGGCATCACGGGAGGGAGAGTAAGTGCCATGCACCACATCATCCTCGACAGCGAGACTGATTTCGACGGCTGGCGGAAGGCAGCACGGGCGCTGGTGCTGAACGAGGTGCCGCCTGACAATGTGACCTGGACGGTACACGATAACGAAGTCAAACCGTTCGATGCGCTGGACCGCGAAGCGCCGCTCGAGCCGCCGCACAGCACGTTCAACGTGCCGGCCAAATTCGTCGAGCTGGCGAAAACCGCGATCCTGCATCGCGACGCCGAGCGCTTCGCCCTG
Source organism: Bradyrhizobium sp. LeoA1Lang (assembly GCF_055413685.1). Taxonomy (NCBI): domain Bacteria; kingdom Pseudomonadati; phylum Pseudomonadota; class Alphaproteobacteria; order Hyphomicrobiales; family Nitrobacteraceae; genus Bradyrhizobium; species Bradyrhizobium sp. LeoA1Lang. The sequence goes on from NZ_JBVAPG010000186.1 coordinate 10,269, forward strand.
CTCTATCGCCTGTTGTGGCGCCTGCACCGCGATCATGACCTGCTCGACGTCGCTGACGATCCCGACGTCGCGCGTATCCATGCGATGGCGAAGGCCGTGCATCACGAGGCACAGCGGATGCGGACGTCGATCCGCTTCCGCGAGATCGGGCGCGAGCACACATCGCATTTCGTCGCCTGGTTCGAGCCGCAGCACCATGTCGTGGAACTGGCCGCGCCCTTCTTCGCGAGCCGCTTTGCCGACATGCCCTGGTCGATCCTCACATCAGATGTCTGCGCGCATTGGGATGGACATGCGGTGTCGATCACGCCAGGCATCAGCGAGGCCGGGATGCCCGCAGGCAATCGGCTGGAGGAAATCTGGCAGCGTCATTACGCTACGATCTTCAACCCGGCACGGCTGGCAGCGAAGCAATCGAGGAACTCACCCGAGGCTTCGACGATTAAGCCCGCAAGCGAAAGTGCCACGCCACCGGAACCCGCCATGATCCGCCACGCCGACCGCCTGAGTGCGCTGCGGGAAGAAGCCGCGGATTGCCGCGCCTGCCATCTCTATAAGCATGCGACCCAGACCGTGTTCGGCGAAGGCCCGCAAAGCGCGCAGGTGATGCTGGTCGGCGAGCAGCCGGGCGACAAGGAAGATCTGGCCGGAAAGCCCTTCGTCGGTCCCGCCGGACAGATGCTCGACCGCGCGCTCGAAGAGGCCGGCATCGACCGCAAGAAAGTCTACATCACCAATGCGGTGAAGCATTTCAAATTTGTGCCGCGCGGCAAGATCCGCCTGCACCAGAAGCCGAATACGCCGGAGATCAAGGCCTGCCGCCAATGGTATGAGCGGGAACTCGCCTCGATCAAGCCGGACCTGGTGGTGGCGATGGGCGCGACCGCTGCCCAATGCGTGTTCAACAAGCTCACGCCGATCGGCAAAAACCGCGGCCGGCTGATCGATCTCGACGACGACGTGAAGGCGCTGGTGACAGTGCATCCCTCCTATCTGCTGCGGCTGCCCGATGAGGATGCGAAAGCGCGGGAATATCAACGCTTTGTCGAAGATCTGAAGATCGCGGCGGAACTCTTGAGGAAACGCGCACGGGCTGCGGCATAAGCATGGCACCATGCATAGCATTGCAAATATCAAGCCGTTGATAAGACTGATATCTATTTACAACCTTACATTGATGGCCGATACTCTCCTATTACAGGGGGAGTTTGGGGCGTCTTGTTCACGCCAATGACGTTCCCATGAGGTCGGCGCGCTGCCGCGGCGCCACAGCCCCGGCGTCAGGCAGCGCCCGACCGCTTCCTTTCCATCACACATCCATCACACACTTTCGCTGCGCGCATGGCTCGTCATGTGAATGGTCAACATTCATGTCGCGAGCGCGCGTGACAGACGATCATCGATGCAACACTCAAGCACCGTTGCGACACGCGTTTCATTCAAGCAAACTACGGCTGTCATCTAACCTTCAAGTCAATGGTCAAGACTAAGGGCCTCCTTCCGTATTTTGACGGGGCGTCAGAATGACCGATTTTGCACTCAATACTTCAGTACGCGACGAAAGACCGATTCAGCCGGCTTCAAGGCCAAATCTCGATAAGGGCTTCAATCCGCTGACGATGATCCTCTTCTTCGGCATCCTCGCGGCAGGGTTGCTGTTCGTTGCCTACAGCATCTATTCCGACGTCGATGCCACCGGCACCCGCGTCACCACCTTCTTGCCCTACATCCTGCTGTTCGTTGCGCTCTTGATTGCGCTCGGCTTTGAATTCGTCAACGGCTTCCACGACACCGCCAACGCGGTCGCGACCGTGATCTACACGCATTCGCTGCCCGCCGAAGTCGCGGTGATGTGGTCGGGCTTCTTCAACTTCCTCGGCGTGCTGCTCTCGTCTGGCGCGGTCGCATTCGGCATCATCTCGCTCCTGCCGGTCGAGCTGATTCTGCAGGTCGGCTCCAGCGCCGGCTTCGCCATGGTGTTCGCGCTGTTGATCGCCGCGATCCTGTGGAATCTCGGCACCTGGTATTTCGGCCTGCCGGCCTCGTCCTCGCACACGCTGATCGGCTCGATCATCGGCGTCGGCATCGCCAATGCGCTGATGCGCGGCCGCGATGGCACCTCCGGCGTCGACTGGAGCAAGGCCACCGAGATCGGCTACGCGCTCTTGCTGTCGCCGCTGGTCGGCTTCGTCTGCGCCGCGATACTGCTGCTCGTGCTCAAGATGATGGTGCGCAACCCTGCGCTCTATGCCGCGCCCGAAGGCAACAAGGCGCCGCCGCTCTGGATCCGCAGCCTGCTGATCCTGACCTGCACCGGCGTCAGCTTCGCGCACGGCTCCAACGACGGGCAGAAGGGCATGGGCCTGATCATGCTGATCCTGATCGGCACAGTGCCGACCGCCTATGCGCTGAACCGCGCGCTGCCGGAATCCCAGATCGCCCAGTTCCAGAAGAACTCGGAAGCCGCCTCCAAGGTGATCGCGGCGAAGGGCGCCGGTCACAGCATTATCGGCGATCCCCGTCCGGCCGTGACGCAGTACATCTCGCTGCACCACCTCAATGAGGGCACCTTCCCCTCGCTCGCGGTGCTGGTACAGGATGTCAGCAACCAGGTGATGAAGTACGGCTCGCTGACCAAGGTGCCCGCGGAAGCCGTCGGCAACACCCGCAACGACATGTACCTGATTTCGGAAGCGATCCGCTTCCTGATGAAGGACAAGGAGAGCGACCTCAGCAAGGAAGACATCGCGACGCTGAACGCCTACAAGGCCTCGCTCGACAGCGCGACCAAATTCATCCCGACCTGGGTGAAGATCGCGGTCGCGATTGCGCTCGGCCTCGGCACCATGATCGGCTGGAAGCGGATCGTGATCACGGTCGGCGAAAAGATCGGCAAGACCCATCTGACCTACGCGCAGGGCGCCTCCACCGAACTCGTCGCCGCTGGCACGATCTTCGCGGCCGATACTTTCGGCCTGCCGGTGTCCACCACGCACGTGCTGTCATCAGGCGTTGCCGGCGCCATGGCCGCCAACGGTTCGGGCCTGCAGGTCGCGACCATCCGCAACATGGTGATGGCCTGGGTGCTGACGCTGCCCGCCGCGATCATGCTGTCGGCTTCGCTCTACGTGCTGTTCGCGAACGTGTTCTGAGAAGCGAACCTCTCAACGATAAAGGCCCGCGCAACGCGCGGGCCTTTTTGTTTTGTGCGCGAAGACCGCGCCACGCAACTCCGTCATTGCGAGGAGCGCAGCGACGAAGCAATCCATCTCTCCACAAGCGGACGCATGGATTGCTTCGCTGCGCTCGCAATGACGGAAGGAGACAGTTGCGTAGGGTGGGCAAAGCGAAGCGTGCCCACCATCCACGGCCGGTGCGAGAAAGGTGGGCACGCTTCGCTTTGCCCACCCTACGGCCTGGAACGACAAGACGTCACTGCAGCGCCGAGCAAAGTACGTCCCCTAGCTCGTCCGCAAGTGGCTGGAATCACATCTGCTGGATCTCAGGACTGGGCAACCAGATTCCAGCTAGTGAGCAAAGTACGTCCCCTAAGAGGCGTAGACAGGACCGAGCTTGCGGGTGCCATCCACATTTGACCTGGGGCTCCAATTCGTTCGCGCTGGTATGCCCATGCTACCTGCGAGAGCGCCGGGGGTTACTGGCTTTATCGAGACACCAAATAAAACCTGCCCAGAGCAGTAGGCTGATTACCGTCAGCCAAAACTTGTCATTGAAGGGAAGGCCTGTCCGGTAAACTTCGGGAGTAACCCAAGACAGGCCCAACGCGAGTACGAGCAGGATAATCGAACCGACCCAAGCCATGCGATCCCCCAAAAGGCCGCCTCAGTTGGCGGCTTCGTTCATATGACGCCAAGTTTGCGATGTCGCCGTTGGATTCATCTTTAGCCCATGCTCAATTAGTCATGTGCAGAAAAACCATCCCCACTAGAATAATGATGATCTCCGCTATCTATCGCCGGGCCGGGGCCATTGACATCTGCCCCAAGGCCCGCCCTTGACTTCTTTCGATGCGGCCAAGCCAACGCCATTCCACCTGCAACGAATAGGAGCAATACGATCACTGCAATCCAATGAGAGATCATGTTTGTACCGGGGGGATGTCCCGGGTTCTGTTGAATTACTGAAGAGGTCGGCGTTGCCCACCTTGAGCCGGTAGGCTCGGGGTGCTGATTCCACAAAGGAGAGCAACGCCATGACGAGAGATATCACACCGGCTGGT
>NZ_JBVAPG010000187.1:0-14330 GCF_055413685.1 Bradyrhizobium sp. LeoA1Lang
TCAGAGGTCCCTTCAGAGGGGAGCACCCAATCATCGCCCAGCGGCAGCGTCAATCACCCCGATCGGGCAATCCAAAGCATTCCGCGCAAGTCAAGGCCGGGCACGGCGATCCTCTCGTGACGCTCACTCATTTTCGGAGATGGCGTTGAGCACGCAATTGCGCCGCCAGGTTCCATCGATGGCCATGATGCACACCTCATAGCCGCGACTGAATGTCACCCGCTCCGCTGCCCTGCTGGTCTCCTTCATCGTCAGCGTCCTCCGATCGCGGCCATCCTGGGCATCGCGGCAGCCGCCATCGGGGCGACCGCGGGACGCGTGCCGGTCGGCCGATAGAGGCCGCGCTTTTCAGGACAGGGTTTGAAGACGTCGGTCAGGCCGACGACGGTTTCGGCCGCGCCGAGCACCAGGAAGCCGTCTGTCTCGAGGGACCTGGCGAGGCGGTTGAAGACGTTGATCTTGGTGTCCTGGTCGAAATAGATCAGGACGTTGCGGCAGAAGATGACGTCGAAAGTGCCGAGCTGCGAGAAGTCGTGCAGCAGGTTGAGCTGCCGGTGCTGCACCATCGCGCGGATGTCGGCATTGACCTGCCAGATCTCGCCGTTCTGCTTGAAATACTTGACCAGCAATTGGATCGGCAGGCCGCGCTGCACCTCGAATTGGCTGTAGATTCCGGCCTTGGATTTCTCCAGCACGTCCTGCGACAGATCGGTCGCGAGGATCTCGGTGCGCCAGCCCGCAAGCTGCGCGCTCATCTCCTTCAGGCACATCGCCAGCGAATAGGGCTCCTGCCCGGTCGAGCCGGCGGCGCACCAGATCCGGATCGTCCTGCGGCCCGCCCGCGCCTTCAACAGCTCCGGGATGATCGTATCGCGGAAATGATCGAACGGCGCCTTGTCGCGGAAGAAGAAGGTCTCGTTGGTGGTCATGGCCTCGACCGCCTGCGCGATATGGCGGGCCGATCCGCCCCTCATCTTCTGCACGAGATCGTCGATGCCGGAGAGGCCGCATTTGCGCGACAGCGGCAGCAGGCGGCTTTCGATCAGATATTGCTTGTCCGCGGACAGGTCGAGACCGGAATGGTCCTTGAGCAATTTACGCAGATACTCGTAGTCGGAAGCGTTCACGGCGGCCTCTCAGCGCAAGGGATTTTCGAACGATCAGGCGGGCATCGAGGCTGCGATCAGGCCGACTGCGTGGAACTTGGCGGCGATGATGTCCTTGTCGAACGGCTTCATGATGTATTCGTCGGCGCCCGCCTCGAGCGCGCGCGAGATGTGATCGATGTTGTTCTCGGTCGTGCAGAACACGACCCTGGGCAGGTCACCGCCGGGCAGCCGGCGCAGATGGAGCAGGAATTCATGGCCGTCCATCACCGGCATGTTCCAGTCGAGCAGCACCGCTGCGGGCATGGCGCGCCGGCAGGCGTCCAGTGCCCGCTCGCCGTTCTCGGCCTCGATGATCTGGAAATTGAGTTCTTCCAGGAAGCGGCGCGCGATTTTCCGCACCACGCTGGAATCATCGACGACAAGGCAGGTCCGCGCCTGCTCGCCGACACGGGGATCGTCCATCTGAATTCGCCTCTCGATTGTTCTTGTAGATGCTGGTCAATCGATAGGCCTTGGCGGCTCACAACCACTTAATTTTACCGTCCGTGCGAATACGGATGGCATGTTGATACCGTGCGGCGCGGCCGATGCCGAACGCGCCGGAATCGATCGCTGCCGCGTACCGGCACGAAGGCAATGAATTCGTTGGAGTTTTCGCGTGCGAGGGCGGGCCGGCAGGCTCAGGCCGCGGCGCGCTGCTGCTCGCGCTGCATCAGCTTGCGGATTTCCTTGAGCGCCTTGTAAAGCGCGCCATCCGCCACATGACGGTTAACCAGATCGAGCGCCTCGCCCGTGCTGGCGTCGGCCTCCCGCAGCTCCTTGGCGAAGCCGAGATAGGCGGTCCGATAACGCTGGCCTCGTTCTTCAGGTACATGGTCTGGACGCAATGATAGAGCCGCCTCGCCGGGGTGTTGGCGGTCTCCGCGGTCACGGTGTCCCGTTCGCGCAGGATCGGCGCTTCGCCGTCGATCAGGAAGGAAGTGCGGGTGCCGGAGTTGATCAGCACGGTCTCGCCGATGACGATCCGTTCAAACGGCTTCAGCTCGACGCGTAACGGCATGATCGTCTCCTTTTCTAGGCAACGGCTTTTCTAGATAAAGACCTGGGCGTTTGCTCGCCCTCGATCTTCGAAATCTTCGTCGCGCAAACCGGCGTTGGGCACGCCGCCATCCGGTCTCGCAATTCGTCAGTCCGAAAGCGGCGGAGTTGCCTCCGCCGCTTCCGTGTTCGGTTTCGTCGCAGCGCTCAGCGGAGGAGCTGGAGCACGCTCTGCTGGCTCTGGTTGGCGAGCGCCAGCGCGGACACCGCGATCGACTGGCGGGTCGACAGCGCCTGGCTGTTGGCCGCTTCCTCGTTGGTGTCGGCCAGCGTCAGGTTGGACGAGCCGGTCTGCAGCACGTTGATCAGGTTCTTGGAGAAGTCCTGACGGATCTGCACGACCGACAGGTTCGAGCCGAAGGCCGACGCCTGCGAACGCAGCGTGCTCGACGCGTTGTTCAGCGAAGTGAGAACCTTTTGGGTGCTGTCGTTGTCGATGAAGTCGGTCCCGGAAGTCAGCGCCGCCAAGCCGAGGCCGCCCGGATCGTCGGTCACGCCGTTGATCGTCAGCGACGACTTGCCGGTTTCGTTGAACACCAGCTTGAGCTGGTCGCCGTTCAGCAGGTTGATGCCGTTGAAGGAGGCATCCTGCGCCGTCGTCTTGATCTGGTCGATCACAATATTGTACTGGCGCACCAGATCCGCGCGGGTGTTCTGCGCGTTGATGTCCTTGACAGGTGCGGTCGTGGTGAGGGTCCCGAGCAGGCCGCTGGCACCCGTGGCGCTGCCGGTGATCTTGCCAGTCAGATCAACCGACGCATCGTCGTTCGCAGTCGTGATGCTCAGCTTGCCATCGCTGGAGATCGAAGCCGTCAGGTTGCTGTCTGCGAGCTTCTTGTTCAGGTCGTCCAGGGTATTCACCGCACCGGCGCCGGTTCCGATGGTGATGGTCTGAGCCGCCTTGCTGCCGATCGCATCGATGCTGAGGACCTGATTATTCTTGGTATTGGTCGGCTTGGTCTCACCTGTCGTCAGGCCGAGCTTGGCGAGGACGGTGCCGGTTCCACCGAGGGTGATGCTGTTGGTCTTGTCGGTGGCGGCGTTGCTGATGGTCAGAACGTTGCCCGCGCTGATCGACGATGTGCCTCCAGTGATGCCGTCGATCGCCGCAAGGACGTCGCTGACCTTGCCGCCGGTGGTCGACGACAGGCTGATCGTCACGTTGCCGGTGGTGGCATCGGTTGTGGATGCAGCATCGGCCGCGGCGCCCGTCACGAAACTGATCGTCTTGCCATTGACGGTAAAGGAGTCGTTATTCGCGAAACCGGCAGCCGCCAGCGTTTCCGTACCAGCCAGGTTGGCCACCGCAGTGCCCGATACGGTCGCAGCCGTGTCTGCATCGCCGAGCAGGTTCGTGGCAGTCGCACCGGTTACGGCCGCCGACGTGGCGGTCGACTTGGAGGAATAGCCCGAGGTCGCCTGCAGCGCCTGGTTGGCGATCGACTTGGCGCTGTCGACCAGCTTCTGCAGCGAGGTGATGCCGGTGTTGGCGGCCTGCAGCACCTGCACGCCATTGCCGATGCCATCGAGCAGGTTGTTGATGTCGCTGGCGCGGTTGTCGAGCGAGGCGGCGGTGAAATAGTTGGTGGGATTGTCGAGGGCCGAGTTGACCTTCTTGCCAGTCGAAAGGTGGCTCTGCGTGGTGGCGAGTAGATCAGCGGTCGACTGCAGCGAGAGCAGGTTCTGGCGAACCGAAGACGAAAGAATAATGCCGGACATAGTTTGATACCCTTCTGGATGAACACACGATTGACGCAGCCGCCGGAAATTTCACTCCCGCGACCGTGCCACACTGTTCCGGCGGCGCTACCCGTTCGTTAAATCGCTCCTCAGTACAAATACCCAGAAACTCCACGCGCAGACGCATTTCTCAGTAGTTCTACTGAGATAATCGCAAGTGTGAATGCGCAGATCGAAACAGCAGCACGCACGATGGATTGCGATTGCGGATCGCACGCGGCAGGCAAATCTCGTCGTCGACAGACAAAGCGAGTGTGATGGATTTGTGCTCTTCACCGCGATCGAGAGAGCGTCGCGCCAAGACTTTGATTCAAATCGTCGTCGCGCGGCTTTCTTTTCGAATTCTGTAGGAATGTTTCGTGCTTGTCTCGTCGGAGAAGACAGCCACGTTGCGCTAGAGCATTTTCAGTTCTGATTGAATCAGAACCGAAGCTCTAGATTCTTGTTTTGACGCGTTTTCTTCACGCGAACCGGTGTCCACTTCGCTCGAAAACGCGCTAACAAGTTCCTTTCAATCGTGCGCGTGGTATTTCGCATACACACGGTGCCACCATTCGCACAGCCGTCCGCCGTTGATCGCTTGTCCCGCGGCGTCGACATCCTCAGCGCAGCTTCCTCGCGCGAATCAGCGCGCGATTTTTTGTTCGGTCGCAAACGAAAACGTCTGTCTGCCCGGTAAGGTGTATAGTCTCTCGCGTGTAGCTCTTGTGCAATCTTGAGGGAAAGCTATTCTTCGCGTTATCCGACATGCCATGAGTAGGTGACGCGAGACCGTGAGCTCCCGCCTTTCGGCAGGAGAGGGAATGTCTGGATCATCGCGTCCGTCCAATCATCTGTTGCAGACTCTGCCAGCGGCGGAATTCGAGTTGCTGCGGCCGCATCTCGCAATCGTCGAACTGACGAAAGATACCGTGCTGTTCGAGGCCGGTGCGCCGATCGGCGATGTCTATCTGCCGCATAGCGGCGTGGTTTCACTGATCGTCGGCTTCGCGGAAGGTGAGACCGTCGAAGTCGCCAAGATTGGACGCGACAGCATTGTCGGCGGCACTGCCGTGCTCCATGACGGACCATCGCTGGCGGACGCCGTCGTCATCATACCCGGCATCGCCTCGGTTCTCGCAACCGATCGGCTGCGCGCCGCGATGGAGGCAAGCAGCGCTCTGCGGCAAGTTCTGGTCAGGGCACCAGCAGGCGCTGTCGGTGCAGGCCCAGCAGGCCGCGACATGTCATGCATCTCACACGGTCGAATCCCGGCTGTCGCGCTGGCTGCTGCACACGCGAGAGTTGTGCGGCGGAGAACCACTCCCGTTGACCCAGGAATGTCTGTCGCAGCTGCTCGGCGTTCGGCGCAATGCCATTTCGATCGTGGCACACGCATTCCAGGAGGCCGGCCTGATCCGCTATAGCCGCGGGAATATCGAAATCATCGATCTCGAAGGTCTGCAGAAAGCCGCCTGCGAGTGCTACACCGCGGTGAGGAAGCAATGCGGTCGACTGCTCAAGACGGAATGAGAAGCCCTCTAAAGCATTTTCGGTTCTGATGGAATCAGAACCGAAGCTCTAGATTCTTGTTTTGACGCGTTTTCTGCGCAGATAGGTCTACGCAGTCTGCGTAAACATGATTGCTATGCGAACCGGTGTCCACTGCGCTCGAAAACGCTCTGAGCAGCGGAACCTGCGTCGCTGAGGCCACAGTCGCCGGCGAGTATCAAACGACATCCGTCAAATGGACAGGTTTTCCTTGCCCGCGATGCGCGGCAAGGCCATCTTGCAACTCGGGCAGCGTGTGTCGGCTGCCAGGCCGAGATACACGCTAGCAATGAGGCAGGAGACTGCTTTGGATTCGGTTCCTCGTCCGCTAAACGGATTCTTGTCCGCACTATCGGCATCCGATTTCGAACTGATCCGCCCGCATCTGCGCACAGTCGATCTCATCCAGGACATGGTCCTCGTCGAGGCCGGCGAAATAGTCAAGCGTGCCTACCTGCCGCACAAGGGTGCGATTTCCCTGGTCGTGAAGGTCGGGCGCGGCGAGCACGTGCAGATCGCCTTGGTCGGGCGCGACAGCATCTTCGGCGCGTTCGCCGCGCTGGGGGACGCGACCGCACTGAACAGCGCGGTGGTGGTGGTGCCCGGCATCGCTTCGACCATCGACCTCGAGCAGCTTCGCTTCGCCGCCGACCAGAGCGCGACGCTGCGCTACGCGCTGGCGCGGCACGGACTTGCCGTCGATGCGCAGGTCCAGCAGACCGCCGGCTGCAACGCTTCGCACACCGTGGAATCGCGGCTCGCACGATGCCTCCTGCACACTCGCGACCTGTCCGGAAGCGACAAGATGGTGCTGACGCAGGAAGCAATAGCGCAGATGATCGGCGCGCGCCGCAACAGCGTCTCGCTGGTCGCGCACACGCTTCAGCAGGCGGATTTCATCCACTACAGCCGAGGCCATATCGAGATCACCAATCTCGACGGCCTGATGAAGACCTCTTGCGAATGCTACGCGACGGTGAAAGCCCAATACACCCGCCTGATTCAGGGGTGTGAATCGGTTACGCCATAAGCGCAACCGCGCGTTTGCTTCCCGGGTGGAAACCCGGCCGTACTTCTACGGCTCTCAATTTTCACGGACGGCTAAGCTTAACCGGCGATAATCGACGTGAACACGGGAGAGGTGACATGTTCACGTTCGAAACGACGGACCAGAAGGAAGCCAGGCGTTTTCGTATCGCACAGTTCAACGGCAGGACCGTGACCGCACGTTCGGCCGGCGCGACGGTCACAGGTCACGTTCGATCCATCGTTGAAAACAAGTCGAGCGTTCCGGCGGCCTGGACCATCACGATCATCCCGGAGACGCCGAAGCCCGCCACTGCGAACCTGCGGTCAGCCCCGCGCATCCGCGCCTTCGCGGAAGATTACCTCTGAACGACGTAGCCCGGGTGGAGCGAACGCGTAACCCGGGAGATTCACGCAGGTGTCGACCGCGGCCCCGGGTTACGCTGGCGCTTCACCCGGGCTACGATGCTATCAATTTGAATCGAATCGTTATTTGCTTAAGCGCAAGCTCCGCGCAAGTGCGTCGTGCTTTATGACGCTTCACTGCCCCCGCCTGCGGCGTGCGTTGCCGCCTCTGGCTGCCATCCAATCCATCGCGCTCGACGGATCAGGACGACTGCATCAGCGCCTTGCGGACGAGCTCGGCGGTGTTGCGCGCGCCGAGCTTGCGCATCGCTTCGGCGCGATGGCTTTCGAATGTCCGCGGGCTGATCTTCATGTGCAGCGCGCCCTGCTTGTTCGAATAGCCCTCGCTGATGAGACGGAGCACCTCGCGCTCGCGCCTGGTGAGCGGCTTCTGGCCGGCCTTGGATGTAACCGTCACCTTTGGCGGCCGGCTTTCGTCCTTGATGTGCGCGGGCGGATTGTCCCATCCGGCCTTCTGATCGATGACGGTAGCGGCTCCCGGATGAATCTCCGAAATCTGCTTCAGCATCGCGCAGACGCGCTCGGTCTGCTGCAGGGCGTTCTCGACCACCTGCTGCAGGTAGATTCGGGCTGCCGGCGAATGCGCGAACTGATGACTGTGCTGCTTGATCTCGTTCATGTAGAGCAGGAGCGCCGTCATCGGACCGTTGAACTGACGCGCGATCGCAGCGCCCGCCTCTTCCGTCGCGCGCGCACGCTGTGCAGCGAGTTCCACAATCTCACGATTGCTCTCGAATGGGGCGCGGTCTTCCATCCACTTCGACAGATGTGACCCGTCGGCTCGATGCTCGTGCTGTGTCATGCGACCGATCTAGCGACCCTAAGGCTGTTCCCGCGTTAACTCGGCACTCAGTAGGAATACTGAGAACGCGACCATGTGTTGCCAGCTCACAAGGAAATAGAGGCAGACGCGCCTAGAGTTTGCAACAATTCTCGCAGGAATGTGGCAAATCTCAGTATTTCTACTCATCGGGAAAATACTGAAATTGTGGCGAAATGGCGTAATTTCACAAGCATATTTGTGAGTTCCATGTGGCGGTTCCCGAACGCGCAGCGAATCACCGATGACGCGAATGGAAACCGCATCATCGATGCGCGAGTTCGAGAGTTTTCCAGAGAACGCTTATGCGGGCCTGACGACGATCACGCGGCGCTTGCGCTGACATGACACGAACATGGGGCCGGAGTGATGTGTGCGCAAGAAGTCAACCCGTTGCAGGGCATTGCTGCATGATTTGTGATCGATGCGCGGCGCCTCGCACCGGGGTTTGCGATTTACAGCCTTCCCCGGCACCGCAATGATCGTGATCTCAATCTTCACAACGATGAAGGGAGACCGCGATGGCGCGAGTAACCGGATCATGGCTTGCGATGGCGACACTTGCTTGCGCCTTGGCGTTCGCATCGGCCGCGACTGCGCAGACCGCGCCCGCGGAGGGCACGGCGCCGCCGACGGCCGACAATGCGGTGATTCACGGTGTTCCTGAAGCACGATCAGTCGCGCCCGCTCAGCGAACTCAACGCACAGCTCGAGAAGCAGGGCTACTACAAGGCCTTTCCGCCCGCGGGCGTCGAGGTCGTGAGCTGGTACGTGATGATGGGCATCGGCCAAGTGGTGACGCTGCGGCTGCCGGCATCGCGGCTGCGCGAGGTCAATCGCGTGCTCGAGGACAAGGCCTGGGGCGCCTATCGCACCGAATTCTATCCGACCTACGATTACAAGGCGGTCGGCATGGCCGCACACGAGAAAGCGCAGTAGGGCATCGATCGGCCGTTTTGGCATGGCGCGGGTGAAGGCGCCATGCCTCATGGCAAGGCGCCCTTGCCCTCGGCTTGCGCCATGGCAGTCAGCTCGGCTTCGCTGATCGTCGCTCCGGATGCATCGAGCACCGAGACCATGCGAAATCCGTCGTCGCGAAACTCCTCCACCTTTCCCAGCGCCGATGCCGCCGTTGCGAGGATGACGGAGACGCCGCCTGCACCATTCCTCGCAAATACCCGGAACATGATCTCCCCGGCTCCTAATGTGCTCTACGCCGCCAGCGCGACGCGCGAGGTCGATTTCCGCCGGTACGGCTTGCCGCCCGGCGATCCCGAGGGATCGGGGTCGAGCGCCGACAGCGCTTCAAGCACCTCATCGACGCTGACGGCACACTTGGCGCCGGGAAGTTCACGCAATGCCGGACTGGACGAAACTGCGGCCGCGTCCGACGCCCATGAGGCCAGCACGGCGCGCTTTTCCGCCGTCGACCGCCGCGCATCCGCCAACACGTCGCGCGGATGGTCGTAAGCCGAGGCGGGGTGCAGGATGACATTCAAATCGACGACATTGTCAGTGTGATCGATCATTTGGTTGCTCCCAATGCTTGTCAGACAAGTTTCAACCGTCCCGCCCGGCACTTGGACCGGGCGGGGTGCGCATCGCCGTGCCGACGACGTTACGCCGCTTTTGCTTCGAGTTGCTGCACGCTGCTCGCGGGAGCGCCATCAATGGCGATCCGCCGCGGCTTCATGGCCTCGGGCACCTCGCGGACCAGCTCGATTTTCAGTAGTCCGTTGTCGAACGCGGCGCTCTTCACCTGCACGTAGTCGGCGAGATTGAAATGCCGCTTGAACGGCCGCGCCGAGATACCGCGATAGAGGTATTCGCGTTCGGCCTTGTCGGACTTGCAGCCTTCAATCGTGACCACGTTGCTCTCGGCCGTCACCGAGATCTCGTCGGGCGAGAAGCCCGCGAGCGCAAGCGATATTTGGTAGCGATCTTCGCCGAGCCGCTCGATGTTGTAGGGCGGGTAGTTGTCCTCGCCGGCGCGGGCCGCGGCATCGACGAGGTCGAACAGGCGGTCGAACCCGATGGTCGAACGCCACAGGGGAGCAAAGTCGTAGCTGCGCATAACCAAATCCTCCAATGAGCAAGTTGGATACGAGCGGCACCGGACACTACCGGTGCCCGTCCTAGTCCGGGCCCATCAGGCGCTCGGACGCCATCCACCGGATGGCGAAAAAAATCTTGGAAAAGGCCGATCCAGTTTCAAGGGGGGTCGCGAAAAAATTTTGGTACCCTCGACGCGAGGGGATCAGGCCGAAATAGTGGCACTCACCGCGATATCGTAGTGACGACAAACACAAACAACGGGCCCGCTGCGCCCCCATTAGCGGGAAGCGCAGCCAGGGAGAGGCGACGGACCAAGGCCTCAGGCGTGGGCCCTCGGCTGCTGGCTCAGCTTCTTCGCCAGCGTTTTCAAATCTTCGACCCGCCGGCTGCATAAGAGCCGGGTGAATTCGTCGGCATCGATGGTGGGTTGCGGAAAGACGGGCGGTTGGCGCAACTCCCGGCGCCGCCAGAACAGCCGGGAGAGACGCTGCAGCAGCTTCATTTTCTTGAGCCTCGATGAGAGCCTGCGCGGATAAGTCGCCGGACCGCCCCTTGGTTCCGCGCGTTATCCCTTCTCCGTTCTTTTCCGCAAAGAGCAGCAGTCCCGGTCCAGCCGAGGCTCCCGCTTTCGCATCCGCGTAATAATGGTGGGCGACAATCTTGCCGGCCGCAGCCGCCGGGCTCATTCTTCCGGCGCCACGCGTTCAGGGGGAAGACAGATGCCTGGGCCGGACCTCAACCGCGCTCCGATAGGCGGCACGCTCGTGCCCGGCGGGGCGACATTCCGGGTCTGGGCGCCGCGGGCCAGCGCGGTCCATGTCTCCGGCGACTTCAACGATTGGAGGCAGGATGCCGGTTCGCTGATGTCGGAGATCGGCGGCGGGCACTGGGCGAGCTTCGTGCCTGGCCTGAAGGACGGCGACGCTTACCTGTTCTATGTCGAGGGCGTCGGCTCGTCCGGCTTCAAGCGCGATCCGCGGGCGCGGCTGTTGAGCGTCCAGCCGTCCTTCCCTGCCTGCCATTCCGTGCTGCGCGATGCCGGGCGATTTCCCTGGCACCTCGAGCGCTTCGTGCCGCCGGCATTCAGCGACCTGATCGTCTACCAGCTTCACGTCGGGACGTTCGCACCGCATCCGGAAAACACGGATGGCAAGTTCTTCGATGTGATCGAGCGCGTGCCGCACCTGGCCGCGCTCGGCGTCAACGCCATCGAGCTGCTACCGATCCAGGAATTCCCGACCACGTTCAGCATGGGCTATAACGGCGTCGATCTCTATAGCCCGGAGAACCAATATGCCGAGGCCAACGAGGCAAAGCTCAGCCGCTACGTGGATCGCACCAACGCGATCCTCCAGGCGGCCGGCCACGCGCCCTATGCCGGCGTCGACACTCTCAGGCACAGCGACGACCAGCTCCGCGCGCTGATCGACGTCTGCCATGTCCATGGCATCGCTGTGATCTTCGACGTCGTCTACAATCACGCCGGCGGCGGGTTCGATGACAAGAGCTTGTGGTTCCTCGACCGCGAGGTGCCCGGCGACAACAACAACAGCCTCTATTTCACCGACCAGGGCTGGGCGGGCGGCTTGGTGTTCGCGTTCTGGAACGATGGCGTCAAACAGTTCCTGATCGACAACGCCACGTTCCTCTATGAGGAGTATCGGATCGACGGCTTCCGTTTCGACGAAGTCAGCGTGATCGATCGCTTTGGCGGCTGGACCACCTGCCAGGACCTCACCTCAACCTTGCGCGCACAAAAGCCCGAGGCGATCCAGATCGCCGAATATTGGCCGGTCAATGCGTGGATCTTGAAGGATCGCAGCGAGGGCGGCGCGGGCTTCGACGCCACCTGGAGCGACGGCATCCGCAACAGCGTGCGGGCGGCGATTGCGAGCGCCTCGCAGGGCGCCAGCGCGCGCGTGCCGATGTCAGCGATCGCAGACGCGATCGCCGCGATCCGCCTGCGCGACCGCTGGCGCGCGGTGCACGCAATCGAGAACCACGACATCGTCTATATGGGACGCGACGAGCGGATCGCGGCGCTCGCCGACGGCAGCAATCCGAGATCCTGGTATGCGCGCAGCCGCAGCCGCTTCGCGCTTGGCCTCTTGCTGACCGCGCCCGGCATTCCCATGCTGTTCATGGGCCAGGAGATGCTGGCGTCAAAGCCATGGAGCGACACGCCGAGCGTGGATACCGAAATCGACTGGGCGGCGTTCGACCGCGGCGATGAGGTGATGGCCGGCTTCCTGCGCTTTGCCTCCGACCTGATCGGCCTGCGCCTGACGACGCCGGGCCTGCGCGGCGAAGGCTGCGCCGTCATCCATGTCCACGACGACAACCGCGTGCTGGCGTTCCAGCGCTGGGTCGAGGGCGACGGCGGCGACGTCGTGGTGGTCTGCAGCCTGAACGAAAGCCCGTTCCACAACTACGCGATCGGCTTTCCCGCTGGAGGCCGCTGGCGCGAGATGTTCAACAGCGACATCTACGACCGTGAGGTGACCGTCACCGGCGATGGCAGCGTGCATGCCGACGGCCCGCCGCTGCACGGCCTGCCCGCGTCCGCCGCAGTGACGATCCCGGCGAACGGGCTGTTGGTGTTCGCACGGAGCTAGTGCGCGTGAGGCGGCGAGCGCCCTTGCGGATCATCCGATCGCCGCGTGTTTCTCCCCAACGCGGTTTGCGCATTCCGCGCGAAAGGTCGAGAGCTGGGCGTCACGGCTTGCGCGACCTGCCACCCCGAACGAGGGTCTCGATACCATCGCCAAGTACGACGAAACCCAGCAGGCGGTCTTCGCCAAGGACGTCCCGATGATGGAACGAAGCGACATCATCGTCGCCAGCCTCACCGCGTTCGGCGGCGCGTCGGCCGCCGCGGCGATCGAGATCGGCTCGCTCCTCGGCAGGGGTAGCCGATCTTCAGCTTTGGAGCACGCATGAAGAGGCAACTCGGCACTGCCGGTACCTATCTCGCATCGAAGGCTTTCACCTGTCCGACAATCTCATGATCGGTCGAGAGTTGCGCCTATCCAATCTTCCTGCCTAATGATGACGGGCCGCACGGGATCGAGGCGCTCAACCTGTTCGAGGCCTGTGCCGAGGCCGTAAGCGGGCGGGCATACTTTGTTGTTGGAAATTACAAATATCTGGCAAGCACGGCCTGGCAAGTTCTATGATACACCTCAATTGCGCCACTACGTCACGATGCTACAAGGAAATTGCGATGACCACTCCAATTCCTCCTGTCCGAGCCTTTCTGTCGCACTCCAGTATTGACAAAGCATATGTCCACGACGTGTTCGACGATCTTGGACCCACGCTTGCGGAACTGGACAGCGTGACCTTTGAACCAGCCAAGCTAAATACGACGGTTATTCTGAATGCGCTCGACAGATGCGCAATTTTTGTCCTCTTCGCTTCCCAGCACAGTTTGAGATCGAATTGGGTCGCCGAAGAAATCAAACAGGCTTTGACGAGGCTGAAGGATAATCGTTTTAGCCGTATAGTTGTTTACTGCGCTGATCGAGACACCTTTAAACTTCTTGACGCTGAAATTAGAGATACCAATATTGTACGCATAGAGAAGACGCCCCTTATCTGCGCTCGTCAGATTCGAGGCATACTCGCCGAGGTATTCGTAGATCGTTCGCGGACAGATGTCTTCGTGTCTCGAGATGAGAATCTCGGCGAACTTAAGCGTCTAGTAATTGACCCTTCGAGAAATTTTCGGACGATTGCGATCTCAGGCTTTGATCGCCTTGGACGGCGGACCCTAGCTCGAAAGTTCTGCCAAGATATCTACGGTAGCTTCAACATTTCGTCCCAAAGCGTCGTTGTAGAAGTGAGTACATCCTACGACGACATTTTTCGGCAACTCCTCGGCCTTCAGTACAAAAATCTGGAGCAAGCTAACCTGCTAGAGCGGCTGACTGGCTTCTCCAAATCGTCAGAAATAGAACAACTCAAGCTAGTCGGATCGGAGATAAAATCGATCTATAATCAGCGAGAATTCATACAGTTCGTTGATGCTGGAGGCCTCGTCGGTGATGACGGAGACCTCACCCCGATGTTTAGGGCAATACTAGCGCAAAACCCCGAAATAACAGATCTGCTGCACATTTTGATCCTATACCGGAACGCGCCTGACTGGGTGAAAAGAAAATACGATACGGTTGCTTTCTATAGGCTCGCGCCTCTAACTGACTCTCAAGCCGAAGTTGCAATTCTGCATGAGTTAAAAAGGCGAAGGGCGAACCTGCCCAGAGAACAAGTCTTACAACTAGTTGGCGTCATCGATGGGCATCCCGCCAACCTGGACTATGTAATTGGTTACATCTTTCACGCAGATGAACTTAATCCAATTCGGCTCGCTGAAGTTCTCGATGGCTCAACAGAGTTCGCTAATCTTACTGAGTCAGAAGGTCGCGGCCGTTAGGGCTGAGAATCAAGTATTTGGAGAGATTCAGAATTTGGCGCACGGAGGGGCCAGATGAATCTCGATCAGCATGGAGAGAGTGAAGCGCGGT
>NZ_JBVAPG010000188.1:0-14285 GCF_055413685.1 Bradyrhizobium sp. LeoA1Lang
ATCTCCCGAAGCGACGCCGCCCACAACGCAAGCGTCTCCTCAATCGACGCTGCCTGCGTCCACGATCTTCGAATCATGGTTGCCCATGGATTCAGAAACCCACTAAAAAAACAACTGTAATGCTAGGTCAAGCACTTTGTCGGCGTACCTTCTTGTAGGGGTGTAAATCGGTCCGATAAAGCGGATGAACTCCTCGGCGGTCTCCACATGTTCTTCCCAGCCGGTGTAGGGTGCCCGATTGAGAAAGGCCCAATATCCCGCGATGAAACTCTCGATGGTGGCGAACTTGCAGTAGTAGTCGACGCCATCACTCGCCTCGTATTCGATCCTGGTCGCAAACGGCGCCATTTCCCTTCGCCACTTGATGCCACCGAAATTGTAATGCAGCTTGGCGAGCTTCGACGTGGCGCGGCCGCTTTCGAGCATCCACTGCGCAAGTGTGACGGCGCGTAGCTGCGGATACCGGATTTCCTCACCTTGGTAAATCATTGCAAGCTTCTGCAATAGCTTGTTCGCACTCATCTTCGGTCACTCCAAATCCACGCAATAATGATCAAGAGCGATTGCACTTATCGGCTCTTACCTCGTGTATGACTTTGAACGATGCTTCGTTGGGCTTGGTGGGCACAAACACCCATTGGTATGAATCGGGGTAAAGTTCGATCTTGAGCACGCCATGGCTGCGCAGATCGTATGCTTCGGTAAATGCCCATTTCTTCCGATAGTCGTTTGAATACAGGGCCTTTCCGCCGGTCCCGACGACGAACGACCTCACCCCGTCGGGGACCATCGCGGCTTGTCCGTTATCCGCCGGTTTACCTTCCGCGTTCGCGCGACCGAGCTGTTCGTAATGATGATCATGTCCGGCCACGAACACGGATGCCCGGCCGGCGTAGAGCGCCTGGAAAAATGCGCGGCTTTGTTTCTCGGGGACGAGCGGTTTGGTGAGGGTGACCGTTCTGTTTTCACCGTGTCCATGAAGGCCGGAGCTGTAAAAGAAGGCGTGGCTGAAGGCGAGAATGCATTTCCGGTTTGTCCGGCTCAGTTCAGCCTTGAGCCACCGAACCTGCTCCGAACTGGCCCCGGTTTCGACGTTGCTGTCCAGTCCGATCAGGAGCCATGAACGATTGTCGGCAGGATCGGCTGGCGCGGGAAATTCCACTGAGAAATAGGCCTTCCCCTTGTCAGCCTTCAAATTCCGCAGCGTTGTTTCAAAGTACTTGAAATAGGCTGCGCCGTTGTTGGTTTCGTAGTCGTGGTTGCCGGGCACCGGCAGAATCTTGTCCTTGAACTCTCCCCATGCCGCATCAAAGCAGCCGAAGCTTTCCGAGGAGCCGTGGTCGTAGGCAAGATCTCCAAGCGCCAGGACACGAACTTCCAGACTTTGGTCAATCGCCTTGGCGCTCGCTATCTCGCGCTTGATCAGCTCGGCCGTTGCCTTGCCGTTTCGCGTCGGGTCGTGATGACAGCTCGCGATGTCGCCGACAGCCAGCAGAATGCCGATCGGCCTTTCGGACGGCTGGGCGTCGGGTGCCCGAACGGATGAGATCAGAAATGCGAAAGCGATCAGGAAAACTGTGCCTTTGGACATGGCGTTTTCCATCAATGCGACCGCCGGGGCGGTCAAATATAAATGCAACCAATAATTGTCTATTATTGCCAGTCCTTGGTCACGCTGTCCAGCCGGTGGGGCTGCGACAACGTGATCGTCACGTCTCTTCCCTCATTAGGGATCGCTGCCCCTTGCCGCGCGCGGCGGGCTCGGCCGCGGCGCGGATGATCCAGCGGCGGAAGGCGGCGAAGTCGCGCTGACCGGTGCGGAAGCCGTGATAGACGAGGTACCAGCGCATGCCCTTCGGCACGCTGAGCTCGAACGGCGCAACCAGCCGCCCCGCAGCGAGGTCGTCGTCGATATAAGGGCGGATTCCCATCGCGACGCCGAGGCCGTCGACGGCCGCCTGCAGCGCCTGGCCGTAAAACTCGAACTCGGGCCCGCGCGCCGTGATCCTGATGACGCCCGCGGCCTTCAGCCACATCGGCCAATCGTCCGGCGAGTGCGCCACCCGAAGCAGGCTTCTCCCCTTCAGGTCGCTTGCGCGCTTGAGCTGGCTCGCCAGCCGCGGCGTGCACACCGGAAGGAGATCGGCGGCGAACAGCGGCTCGGCCACCAGCCCCGGCCAATTGCCGTCGCCGAGCTTGATGCCGCAGCTCCAGTCGTCGCTGAACGGCTCCGGCGCTGCGGCGCCGCCGGTGGTGATGCGCACCTCGATCTCCGGCTCTTCCTTCTGGAAATCGGCGAGCCGCGGGATCAGCCATTTCATCGCAAACGTTGGCCCGACGCCGATGGTCAGGACACGGACGCTCGCGGGCGCGGTGACCTGCGCCGTGAGGCTCGCCAGCGCATCGAAGATCGGCGTCAAGCCGCTCTGGTAGAAGCGGCCGGCCGCCGTGGTGACGAGGCGGTTGGCCTTGCGCTCGAACAGCGCCACCCCGAGCCGCTCTTCCAAGAGATGCACCATCCGGCTGATCGCGGCCGCCGTGACGTTGAGCTCGGCGCCCGCGCCGGCAAAGCTGCCGGTGCGCGCCGCCGCCTCGAATGCCTTGATGCCGTTGAGAAAGAGCAGCCGCCGCAAGCCATCACCCTCAGGAAAACTGATGCCAGGAGGAGATAACTCAGTTTGCGCCGCGAGTCCAAGCGGGGCACAAACTTTCATCAGGAGGAAACACGATGAGCCCGCTCGTGATTGCAGCCCTTGGCGTGCTGATGGTCGCGACAGCGTTCCTGTCGGGCCTGTTCGGCATGGCCGGCGGGCTGATCCTGATCGGTGTGCTGCTCACCATCCTGCCGCTGCCCTCGGCGATGGTGATGCACGCGATCACGCAGATGGCCTCGAACGGCTGGCGCGCGTTGCTGTGGCGGGCGCATATCCGCTGGCGGCCGGTCGCGGTCTACCTGATCGGCTGCGGCGTGGCGCTGGCGATCTGGTCGGCGACGCGCTACGTGCCGGACAAGCCGATCGCGCTGCTGCTGCTCGGCGTCACCCCGTTCATGGCACGGCTGATGCCGAAGGGAATAAAGCCGAACCCCGACAGCATCTGGCAGGGCACGTTCTACGGCTCGGTCTGCATGGGGCTGATGCTGATGACCGGCGTCTCCGGCCCGCTGATGGACACCTTCTTCCTCGGCGGCAATTTCGGCCGCCGCGAGGTGGTCGCGACCAAGGCGACCTGCCAGGTCGCGAGCCATTTCACCAAGCTGATCTATTTCGGCGGCATCATCGACCAGGCCGCGACGCTCGATCCGGTGCTGGCGGGCGTGGCTGTGGCGGCCTCGATGCTCGGCACCACGCTGGCGCGCCGGATCCTTGAGGCGATGAGCGATCACCAGTTTCGCACCTGGGCGAACCGGCTGATCACGACGGTCGCGAGCTATTACATGCTCTATGGCGGCTGGCTGCTCGTCGCGCGTAACAGCGCGATGGCGCATTGACGGAGGAAGTCCGATGGCGGAGGCGACGGATGCGTTGGTGCTCGATCTCGTCGAATGGATCGCGCGCGAGCCGCGGCTCTACGCGGATGTCATCGAGACCTGGCGCACCTCCTGCCCGCGGCTGACGATCTGGGAAGACGCCGTCGATCGCGGCTATGTCGTGCGCCGCCCGACGGTCGAGGGTTTGCGGGTGGTGGTCACCGAAAGTGGCGAACGATTCCTGCGCGAGCACGGCCGTGCTGGCTGAGCTGGCTTGGTGCCGCACAACAGCGCAGTGGCAAACGCTCTACTTGGCGAGGTGCGGGCGGATGATCTCGACCATGCGGTCGGCCGAGGTGCCCGGCGGGAAGAAGCCGAGATAGCCACCGTCGCGATCCATCAGATAGATGAAGGCGGTGTGGTCGACGGCGTAGTCGCCGCGGTCTTTCCCGAGCGGCACCTTGGCGCTGTAGACCTTGTAGGCGTCCGCTGCTTTGCGGATCGCGTCAGGGCTTCCGGTCAATCCGATCAGGCGCGGATGAAACAGCGGCACATAGTCCGCCAGATGCTGCGGCGTGTCGCGCTCGGGATCGACCGTGATGAATAGCGGCTGCACATTGTCCGCATCGCTGCCGAGCCTGTCCATCGCAAGCCCGATCGCTTGCAGATCAGTGGGGCAGACATCGGGGCAAGAGGTGAAGCCGAAATAGACCAGCATCAGCTGTCCGCGGAAGTCGCGCTCGGTGCGGATACGGCCGGTGTGGTCGACGAGCTCGAATGGCCCGCCGACCGGCTCCCGGTTCCACATCAGGATGTCCATGACCTCCGCCGCCGATCGCGCGGGTGCATCGCCCGCGCAGGCAGGCGCCAGCATCAGCCACAGGCCGATGCCGGCGCTGCTGGCGGCCCGCAGGATCATGCGCCGAAGGAGAGGCGGCTGCCCGTCGTGGTGACGAGCACCTTGTCGCCCATTTGCGCGCTGGCTTCCTGGACGAAGTTCAGTCCGCTGCAATGCATGGGTACCACGACATCAGGCTCGAGTTTCTTGATCTCGGCCACGACCTCGGTGAGGTAGTCTTTCGGCGCCGGTCCGAGATGGAAGCCGCCGACGACGGCATGCACCTTCTGGATGCCTGAGACCTCCTGCGCCTGCTTCACCGAATTGACGATGCCGACATGGCCGCACGAGCTGATCACCACGAGCCCCTTGTCTTTCACGTTGAAGCAGGTCGCGTGCTCGTGGATGTGCTCGTCCGGGACGATCTTGCCTTCCATCTCGGCCGGCAAATAATGGCTGGCATTGCAGCCGAGCCCGTCTTTCATACCGAACTCGACCCAGGTCTGCGGCAGGATGCGCTCGATGCTGCGGCGCGTGATCTTGCCCGTCGTGAACGCGTGACCGGCGATCACGGTCGGCGTTTCGCAGAGGACGGTCGTGACCTTGTGCGCCGCAAGCTGGCGGCGGTCGAGCGCGCCGAAGTCGGTGAACTGGCCCTTGGTCGGCGTCGCGTTGACGCGGTGGCAGAAATTGTCCTCGCCGCCGGCGTAGAGCTTCACATCGGCGGGAAGCTTGTCGCGGAATTTATCCAGGAAGCCGATCAGGCCGCCGAAATGATCGTAATGCCCGTGGCTGACGATCAGCGCATCGAGCTTCGACGGCTCGACGCCGACCAGCTCCATATTGTTGATGAGCACGTCGGGCGTGTAGCCGTAGTCCAGCATCAGCGTGCGCTGGGTGCCCGCGGCCTGCGATTCCAGCCACAGCGACAGGCCCCATTCATTGTGCAGCGACTTGCGGAAGTCGGCGCTTCGCGCCGGTGGCGCGATCGATACGCCGTTTGCCTGTTTCGGGCGGAAGAACATGTCGTAGCTGCTGTCGACCAATACGCGGATCGACAGTCTGTCGACGGTCGGCACCTCGATCGGTGCCGCACTGGCGATCTCGATGCAGGAAAATCCACCGGCGGCCGCAATGCCGGCGAGCGCGGCTGAACCTTTGAGAACATCACGTCGTGGCAAATCTCTCGTCATTGAATCCTCCTAAAAAGATATTCTGACTGCACAGAGCGCCCAAGCGTAGGACCGTGGCGATCTCGGCTCAATGCGCGGGGGTGTACCCGCCGATCAAATTCGCGCGCATGGCGCCAAGAACCGGATTGACTTGCCGCGGGTTCTGCGAGATTCATGCACTCGCATCTTTCTCCGATGAGTGTACCCTTTAAGCCGCAGGATCATGCCCATGATCGACCTCCACTACTGGACCACGCCGAACGGCCACAAAATCACGATGTTCCTCGAGGAGACCGGGCTGGACTACAAGATCATCCCGGTCAACATCGGCAAGGGCCAGCAATTCACGCCGGAATTCCTGGAGGTCGCGCCCAACAACCGGATTCCCGCGATCGTCGATCATGCGCCGAAGGGCGGCAGCAAGCCGATCTCGCTGTTCGAGTCCGGCGCGATCCTGCTCTATCTCGCCGAGAAGACCGGCAAGTTCCTGCCCGCCGATCTCTATGGCCGCTACGACGCGATCCAGTGGACGTTCTGGCAGATGGCCGCCTCGGTCCGATGGCGGGGCAGAACCATCACTTCCGCAACTATGCGCAAGAGAAGCTGCAATACGCCATCGACCGCTATGTGAACGAGACCAACCGCCTCTATGGCGTGCTCAACAAGCGCCTGGCCGACCGCGAATTCGTCGCCGGGGACTATTCGATCGCCGACATGGCGAGCTATCCCTGGGTCGTCGGCCACCAGAACCAGGGCCAGAACATCGACGATTTCCCGCATCTGAAGCCCTGGCTGGAAACGATCAGGGATCGGCCCGCGACGGTGCGCGCCTACGCCAAGGCGAAAGAGGTCAATCCGAACTTCGGCCAGCCGGCGATCCGCACCGAGGAGGAGCGCAAGATCCTGTTCGGCCAGACCGCGGCGGTGGTGCGGTAGCGCGGCTGCGTGCTCCGTCATCATCCGCGAAGGCGGATGATCCAGTAACCACCGGCGGTCGTGGATCCATGCAGCCGCCGCGGCGTACTGGATGCCCCGCCTTCGCGGGGCATGACAGCTCTCTGGCTTCCGCCATTGCGCTCGCTGTGGCCACGGCTACTCTGTCCGCCGACATCAGCGAGATTGATCCATGGCCATGAAACTGTTCGAACTCGTCGGCACCGACACTGCCCGTCCGTTCAGCCCGTATTGCTGGCGCGCGCGGATGGCGCTTGCGCATAAGGGGCTCGGCGCCGAGTCGATCCCCTGGTGCTTCACCGAGAAAGAGACGATCGCGCCGCACAAGTCCGACAAGGTGCCGGTGCTGCTCGACGGCGACACTTCCGTCGCCGATTCCTGGGCGATCGCCAATTATCTCGAGGACACTTATCCCGACCGTCCTTCGCTGTTCGGCGGCGAGGGCGGCCGCGCGATGGGGCGCATGCTGAACTGGTGGGGCGATGTCACCGTGATCGGCGGCATCTTCCCGCTGATCGTCGCCGATATCCCTGCGCATCTTGCGCCTGACGACGTCGCCTATTTCCGCAAGTCGCGCGAGGCGCGGCTCGGCAAGCCGCTGGAAGAGGCCGCCGCCACCCGCGATCACGCGGTCGAAGGCTTCCGCAAGAGCCTCGATCCGTTGCGGCTGACGCTGCGGACGCAGGCCTATCTCGGCGGCGACAAACCGAACTATGCCGACTACATCGTGTTCGGTGGCTTCCAGTGGGCGCGCGTCGTGAGCCCGTTCAAGCTGCTGGTCGAGAGCGATCCGGTCTACGCCTGGCGCGGGCGCCTGCTCGACGCCTTCGACGGCATGGCGCGGAAGTCGCCTGGATACGAGGTGTAGAGTTCACCGTCATTGCGAGGAGCGAAGCGACGAAGCAATCCATGTCTCCACGCGCGGAGAGACGGATTGCTTCGCTGCGCTCGCAATGACGGGTGTTACAGCGCACCGCGTTCCCGCAGCATCGCCAGCGCTGCGTTGAGGTCCGGCAGCACTGCGGCGCATTTGGCGCGCGTTTCCTCGGTCGGCGGGATCATGTCCGGCACCATCAGCGTGATCGCACCGGCGGCGTGGGCCGCGGTCACGCCGTGGTTGGAATCCTCGATCGCGACGCAGGCCTGCGGTTTCACGCGGAGCCGTTCTGCAGCCAGCAGATAGAGATCCGGGCTCGGCTTGCAGTGCGTAACGTCGTCCCGCGTCAGGATGGTGTCAAAGCGTGCGCGGATTCCTGCGAGCGTCAGGTGCTGGTCGGCGGAGCGGCGCGAGGAGGAAGTCACGATCGCCATCGGACATTCCGCGGATCGAAGCGCATCGAGCAGCTCGATGGTGCCGGCCTTCAGCGGCAACCCTGCGCGAAACATCTCGTCCCGGTTGGCGGCGAAAGCCCGGTTGATCTCGGCGAGCGGAAAATCGTCGCCGTAGCGTCTCACCAGCATCAATTCGCATTCCGGCCCGGGAAGGCCGATCATGGCGTGACACAGGGCAACGACATCGTCGGTATAGCCGTGCGCGTTCAGCGCTGCGACCAGGCTGTCGAAATAGACCTTCTCGGTATCGAGTAGGGTTCCGTCCATGTCGAGCAGGACGGCGCTGATGTCCCAACGCATCGTCACGTCGCGGCCGCATCGGTTTGCGGGCTGGCGAGAGTGCGCAGGCAATCCGGGCACAGGCAGTCGCCGCCATCATGCGCCGGCATCGGCAGGCGGTAGGGTTCCGCCGCGCTCCAGCATCCGCCCGACAGGTCGCAGGTGAAGGCGGTGCCGCAGCGTCTGCAGGAAAGCTGACGCGAGGTGCTTTCTTTCCGATTTGTCATGAATTCGGCCGCTCTCCTCTCGCTGAATTAATCCAGGGTTCATCCGGATGCGCGCTATGATGCTGCACAAATCATAGACCGAGGGCGCCCGAAGGGAAATCCGATGGCCCGCGATTCGCAAGCAGCCCTTGTTGCGCTCAATCGCTTCGGCTTCGGCGCCCGCGGCGGCGCATCCGGCGATTTCGTCAACGCGGCATCCGATCCGCGCGGCTTTGTGACATCAGAACTCAATCGTGCCAATGCTGCGCTCTTGGAGATGCCCGGGCTTTCCTCCACGCCGGCGCTCGGCAAGGCCCTGTTCGACTATCAGTTCGAGATCCAGCAAGCGCGCGACGCCGTCGCGAAATCTGCAGCGACGGAAGCGCCATCGACGGACCCCAAAGCGCAGCGCCGCAACCCGTCGCTCTCCTCGATCGCCAAGGACATGATGGCCAAGGAGCCGATGGCGGCATCCGCCGACGGCAATAACGCGAATGCCGCGACGCAGCCGAATCCGCCGAAGCCGCCGCCGCAACCGGCCAACGTCATCCAGAAGACGTTTCGCACTGAAGCGCTGGCGCGCATCCAGCGCGCCACCTTTGCCGATTGCGGATTCGTCGAGCGCCTGGTCGTGTTCTGGTCGAACCATTTCTGCATCTCCGCCAACAAGGGCGGGCTGGCGCGGATCTGGGCCGGCTCGTTCGAGCGCGAGGCGATCCGGCCGCATGTGCTCGGCCGCTTCGCCGACATGCTGAAGGCGGTCGAGCAGCATCCGGCAATGCTGTTCTTCCTCGACAACCAGCAATCCTTGGGTCCGGACTCGCGCGCCGGCATCAACCGGAACCGCGGCCTCAACGAAAACCTCGCCCGCGAGATCATGGAATTGCACACGCTCGGCGTCGGCGGCGGCTATACCCAGGACGACGTCACCTCGCTCGCGCGCGTCATCACGGGGTGGACCTTTGCCGGCCGGCAGGGCCAGCTCGGGCCATCAGGCACCTTCGTGTTCAATGCCAACGCGCATCAGCCCGGCGCGCAGCGAGTGATGGGCAAGGCCTACGAGCCGAATGGCGTGGCGCAGGGCGAGGCCGTGCTTGCCGACATCGCGCGCCATCCCTCGACGGCAAAATTCATCGCCGCCAAATTCGCGCGCCACTTCGTGGCCGACGATCCGCCGCCGGCCCTGGTGGCGCGGCTGCAGGATGTCTTCGGAAGGACCGACGGCGATCTGAAGGCGCTCGCGACCGCGCTGGTGGATTCCAGCGAGGCGTGGGACGCGCCGCCGACCAAGATGCGCTCGCCTTACGAATTCCTGATCGCCTCCGGCCGGCTGCTCGGGCGCAATCCCGAAGATCCCTCCCGCTATCTGGGCGGCCTCAACGTCCTCGGCCAGCCATTGTGGTCACCGGCCGGGCCGAACGGTTTTCCCGATACCAGCGCGGCATGGGCCGCGCCCGAAGGCATGAAGCTGCGGCTTGATATCTCGGCGCAGATTGCCTCGCGGCTTGGCGATGGCATCGACCCGCGCGAGCTGCTCGAGCTGGTCGCCGCGGACGCTGCCTCGCCAGACACGCGCCGCACCGTCGAGCGCGCGGAGTCGCGCCAGCAGGCGCTGGCGCTGTTGTTGATGTCACCGGAATTCCAGAGGAGGTGACGATGCAATGCTGTGAAAGCCTGCTGCTGCAGGCCACCTCGCGCCGCTCTCTGCTGCTCGGCGGCGCGGCGTTCGCAGCCTGGGCGTATGTGCCGAAATTCGCGCGCGCAGCCGATGGCCGCGATCCGCGGCTGGTCGTCGTGATCCTGCGCGGCGCGCTGGATGGCCTTGCGACGGTGGCGCCGATCGGCGATCCCGATTATGCCGGCCTGCATGGCTCGATCGCGCTCCGGCCGGACGGACCGAACGCGGCCGTCATGCTCGACTCCTTCTTCGGCCTGCATCCTGCGATGCCGGAATTCGCGCGGATGTATCGCGCCCGGCAGGCCGCCGTGATCCACGCGGTTGCGACCTCCTATCGCGAGCGCTCGCATTTTGATGGCCAGGACGTGCTCGAAAGCGGCTTTGCCGGTCCGGGCAGGGTGCAATCGGGCTGGCTCAACCGCGCGCTCGAAGCGTTGCCGAAAGGCGAGCGGGTGACGCACGCGCTCGCGGTCGGCCCGACGACGCCGCTGGTGCTGCGCGGCGCGGCGCCGACGGTCGGCTGGGCGCCGGTCGCGCTGCCGCAGGCCGATGACGACACCGCGATGCGCCTGCTCGAGCTGTATCAACATCGCGATTCCGCGCTCGCCTCGGCGCTCACGCAGGGCTTGCAGCTCGAGAAAGTCGCGAAAGGCGACGAGATGAAGCCGAAGCCGGGCACCAATGGCGTCGGCGCGATGCGGCTGGTGGCGCGCGGCGCGGCGAAATTGATGGCGGCCGATGACGGGCCACGGATCGGCGCGCTCGCCTTCGATGGGTGGGACACCCACGCCAAGGAGGGCGGACCGGTCGGTCGTCTCGCGCAACTGCTCGGCGGCCTCGACGGCGCGCTGGCGGAATTCGAAAGCGGGCTCGGCGAACGCTGGCGTGATACCGTGATTGTGGTTGCCACCGAATTCGGGCGCACCGCGCGCATCAACGGCACCGAAGGCACCGACCACGGCACCGGCACCATCGCGCTGCTCGCCGGCGGCGCGGTGAAGGGCGGACGCGTGATCTCGGATTGGCCCGGCCTGAAGCCCGCCAATCTCTATCAGGGCCGCGACCTCGCACCGACCACCGATTTGCGCGCGGTGATGAAAGGCGTGCTGCACGACCAGTTCGGGCTCGCCGACCGCGTGCTGGCGGAGTCGGTATTCCCCGACAGCCGCACCGCAAAGCCGATGCAGGGGTTGGTGGTGGTATAAGCGCAGACCCCAGCCGCGCCGTCGTCCCGGCCTTGAGCCGGGAGCCATAACCACAGGGAGTGGTTGTGGCGCGAGCAAGCGGTTACGGCGAAGCACATCACAAACGCCTGTGGTTATGGGTCCCGGGTCAAGCCCGGGACGACGGCGTCATGTGTAGTTAGCTCTTCGTGATCGCGTCGATCTGCGCCAGCTCTTCCGCGCTCAACGTCCACTCGATCGCCTTGACGTTCTGCTCGACCTGCTCGACGCGGGTGGCGCCGGCGATCACGCTTGAAACTTGCGGGCGTGAGGCGAGCCAGGAGAAGGCGAGTTCCAGCAAGGTGTGGCCGCGCTCCTTGGCGAAGGCCTGGAGTTTGTCGACGATATCCTCGTTGCGCGGCGTGATGTAGCGGTCGCGCAGCATCGGCATCTTGCCGAAGCGCGTGTCCGCAGGCGCCGCCGTGCCGCGCTGGTATTTGCCGGTCAGCAGGCCGCTTGCGAGCGGGAAGAACGGCAACAGGCCGAGATTGTATTCCTGAGCTGCCGGCAGCAGGTCCTTCTCGATGTCGCGTACCACGAGGCTGTATTCGTCCTGGCAGGAGACGAAGCGGTTCACATTCATCGCACGCGCGACATATTCGGCTTCCGCGATGCGCCAGGCCGGGAAATTCGAATTGCCGATGTAGCGCACCTTGCCCTGCCGCACGAGATCGTCGAGCGCACGCAGGGTTTCGTCGATCGGCGTCAGCGGGTCGTAATCGTGCTGCTGGTAGAGATCGATGTAGTCGGTCTTCAATCGCCTCAAACTCGCTTCGACCGCGGACATGATGTAGCGCCGCGAGGCGCCCTGCTTGGTGCCGTCGGTTGCCATCGGCTTGGAATATTTCGTCGCCAGCACGATGTCCTTGCGGCGATCGCCGAGCACAGTGCCGAGCACCGTCTCCGAGCCGCCCATGCCGGCATAGATGTCGGCGGTGTCGAACAGGGTGATGCCGAGATCGAGCGCGCGGTGGATCACCTGGCGCGAGGTTTCGAGGTCGGTGCGCTGGCCGAAATTGTTACAGCCAAGGCCGACGGCGGAAACGCGCAGGCCCGAGCCGCCGAGATTGCGAATTTGCATGGAGCGATCCAAAAAACAGAAGGAAAGGGAACGCATTGTGGCCCGCACGCCAGCACCCCGCAAGGCGGCGCCGGGCTCGCACGTCATCGTCGGCTGCAGTGCAGCCATGAGCGGACGTCGCGCAAAAAAAGCGGCCCCGGTCAGACGCGGCGACTGACGGGGACCGCTCGGGGGGCGTGTGATCTGAGACGGGGGCCTGATCAAACGCGTAAGAAAGCCTAGCCGTGCTTTGTTACGCCCCGGTGACAGGCAAGTTATCCACAGCCGGCGGCGTGGCCGGCAGCTCCGCGCGATGATCGAGATGACGCTGCGGATGGCGGCATGCTGCCCGTCGTTATTATCGGCACCGTGGACGCGGATCAATCGGCGCTATTCGGCGGCGCGCAAAGCCGAGCCAAGCCCGCGATCAGGTGCACGACCGATGCCGCGCAGGGAGCGATAATAGTCCGCCTTCTTCGGATCGTCGGTGCGGCGCACCAGGTCGGTCACCGGCGTGTAGCTCAGCATGCGGCCGCCGTCGGGCAGTGCGGTGCAACTGAAGCGCAGCACCTGGCCGTCGGCGAGGTTGATGTTGATCGGGGTGGAGTCGCCGATCCGCATCAGTTCGATGCGCCGCGCGATGAAGTCGTTCAATTCGTGCTTCGGCAATTCATATGCGCCGGTGTCGCGGCCATGATACATCAGCGCGATGAACGGCGGTTTGCTTTCGGCTTGTTCGTCCGATAGCGCGAAATAGTCGCGGAAGGCGCGGTTGATGAACTCTGCTCGCGTGTCCGAATCCAGCAGCACGATCCCGATGTCGACCTCGTCGAGCGCGGCCTTCAGGCGCTCGGCGGTGGCATGATGCTTCTGCTCCCAGGCGAAGGCATCGATCCATTTTCGCCTGAGCACGGCGGTGATGACTGCGGTGACGGTAGCGGTCGCCGCCAGCATCGCCATCCGCGCCAGGTCCGACAGGTCGTAGCCGGGCGTCGCGCGATGGTTGAGGAAAAAGATCGCCGAGCCCGCCACCGCAATGGCCGCGCTCAGAAGGCCCGATGCGATGCCGCCGACGGAACTCGCGAGCGCGACAATGCAAACGAACAACGGCGCCGGATTGGGCACGGCGGCGAGATGACGGTCGACGGCGAAGGCGGATAGCGCTGTCGCCATCGTGAGGGCAGGGCCCAGGATCGTGCGCCAGTTCAACTGCATGCTTGCGCCTCGTTACAACCGAGGATAGGCGCGCAGTTTGACGACGGATTTCGCTTGCGGCGGGATTTTGCGCGTCACGCTTAAGAGGGGTTTGATCGCGCGCGCCAAAGTTTCGCATTGTTGGAGTCAAATGCTATGCGAATTGCCTGGAACCAGTTCCGTGGCATGGATCGCTCGAGAAGATCTGCTCGGATGCTGTAGCGGACCATTGCAAGAGGATATCGATGCCCACGATTTCGCCGACCATCCTGCCGATCCTGATGCTGTTTGCGTCCAACATCTTCATGACCTTTGCCTGGTACGGGCACCTGAAGTTCAAGGCGAGCCCGCTGCCGGTGGTGATCATGGTAAGCTGGGGCATCGCCTTCTTTGAGTATTGGCTTGCCGTGCCGGCTAACCGCTGGGGCAGCGCGGTCTATTCGGCGGCGCAGCTCAAGACCATGCAGGAGGTGATCACGCTGGTCGTGTTCGCGGGCTTTTCCGTGCTCTATCTCAAGGAGCCGCTCGGCTGGAACCACGCACTCGGCTTTGCGTTCATTGCCGCCGGCGCGTTCCTGATCTTCCACAGGTTCACCTGATCTGTTGCGCAATTCGTAGCCCGGGTTGAGCGAAAGCGTAACCCGGGACATCTGCATCAGCGTTTACTGAACTGCACCCCTGTAGTGAGACAGGATAATCAGGGACAGGAGCCCGGCGCTTGAGGCGGCAGGGCGGGTTGATGGGTTAGGGCCAGGTTGCGGGGCTGCTGCGCAGCAGCCCCGCAACCTGGTAAATTTGCTTCGAACTCGGCTGGCGGCTGGTAAGCCAGAGCCGAGTGCAGCCGTTGACGATTGTACACCTCTTCGATGAAGGCGCCGAT
>NZ_JBVAPG010000189.1:0-14239 GCF_055413685.1 Bradyrhizobium sp. LeoA1Lang
TACCAGGTTGCGGGGCTGCTGCGCAGCAGCCCCGCAACCTGGCCCTAACCCATCAACCCGCCCTGCCGCCTCAAGCGCCGGGCTCCTGTCCCTGATTATCCTGTCTCACTACAGGGGTGCAGTTCACCACCTGTCCCGGGTTACGCTTCCGCTCCACCCGGCGTCCTTGGAAACTAGCCGACCTTCGCGTTGTATTGCTCGTCGCTGACGTGCTCCATCCAGTTCGAATAGACGCCGTCGAGCGCTTCCTGCATCGCGATGTGTGTCATGGCGTTGGTTGGCGAAGCGCCATGCCAATGCTTCTCGTTCGGCGGAATCCAGACCACGTCGCCCGGCCTGATCTCCCTGATTGGACCGCCCTCGGCCTGGACCCGGCCGATGCCGGAGATCACATAGAGTGTCTGCCCGAGCGGATGGGTGTGCCAAGCCGTGCGTGCGCCCGGCTCAAAGGAGACGCGCGACGAGTTCAGCCGCGCCGGCGCGGGCGCCATGATGACGGGATCCTGCAGCACCGTGCCGGTGAAATATTCGGCCGGCCCGCGACGGGTCGGCCGCGTGCCAGCGATATGGATTTCCATGGGCTTACCTCGCTCTTTTGATGTTACTTCTTGCTTGCGGCGTAGCGCGCCTTGGTTTCGGCATTCATCGGATAGAGGCCCGGCAGTGGCACGCCATTGTTCACCTCATTGACGATCCAGGCTTCCATCCGTTCCTGCTCCGGCCCTTCGGCCAGCACCTGGTCGATGAAGGCCTGCGGGATCAGCACCGCGCCGTCCTGGTCGGCGACTACCACATCGTTCGGGAACACCGCCACGCCGCCGCAGCCGATCGGCTCGCCCCAGCCGACGAAAGTCAGGCCCGCGACCGACGGCGGCGCGGCAAAACCGTTGCACCACACCGGCAGTCCCGTGCCGAGCACGCCTTCGAGGTCGCGCACCACGCCGTCGGTGATCAGCGCGCTCACGCCACGCTTCACCATTCGCGCACAGAGAATGTCGCCGAAGATTCCGGCGTCACTGACGCCCATGGCGTCGACCACGGCGATGCAGCCTTCCGGCATGGCCTCGATCGCAGTGCGGGTCGAGATCGGCGACGACCAGGATTCCGGCGTCGCCAGGTCCTCGCGCGCCGGCACGAAGCGCAGCGTGAAGGCCGATCCGACCAGCCGTTTCTGGCCCGGCTTGAGCGGCTTGGTCCCGCGCATCCAGACGTTACGCAGCCCCTTCTTGAGCAGGACCGTGGTGATGGTGGCGGTGGACACGTGCGACAGCGTCGCGATCGCTTCTGCAGTGAGGGACATCTTGAAAGATCGGCTCCGGTGGGAATGAGTTAGCGCGCGCATCTTGCGAGCCGCGGCACTCCCGTCAAGGGCGAGAATGCAAATCACCGATTACGCTATCTTATCGCCGGCCTGCGGTTTAATTTATTGAAGTTGCTTGGTGATTTTTCACAGGCCGAATTCCACTGCGCAGCAAAACACGCTAGCTTGATGCTCGATGAGCAATGATGACATGGCCGCCCGCGAAGCCCCACCCCGTCTTCTGCCGAGTGGCGACAGCGCCATCACGGTGGAATTCAGCCGCGATATCGATGACGCCGCCAATCGGCGGGTGCTGGCGCTCGACCGCACCCTTGCCGTGGCGCCGATCGCCGGCGTGACCGAGACCGTTCCGACCTATCGTTCGCTGCTTGTGCACTATGATCCCCTGCAGATCGGCTTCGAAGCGCTCGGGGAACAACTGCTCACGCTGGCGCAGCGCCCCGATCCGGCTGCCGCCAGAACCCGGCGCTGGCGCATCCCCGTGGCCTATGGCGGCGAACATGGCATCGACCTTGATGACGTCGCCAAGGCCCTCAACACCACGCCCGACGAAATCGTCAGGCGCCATGTCGCCGGCGACTACCGCGTCGCCATGATCGGCTTCACCCCCGGCTGGTCCTATCTCAGCGGCCTGGACAAGTTCCTGCACATGCCGCGTCGCCAGAATCCACGGGTGCTGACGCCGGCCGGCACGATCTCGACCGGCGGCGTGCAGACCGGGATCCAATGCATCGCCGGACCCAGCGGCTGGCACCTGCTCGGCCGCACCGCGGTCCGCACCTATCAGCTTCACCGCGATCCGATCTTCCTGCTCGAGCCGGGCGACACCGTCAGCTTCACGCCGGTCGACGCCAAGACTTTCGCCGAGCAGGACCGCGCCGCGGAAGCCGGCGAATTCGTCGCCGAACTGGTCGCCGCATGAGCAAGCTCATCATCTCCTCGATCGGTCCGGCGAGTTCCGTGCAGGACGGCGGCCGTCCCGGCTCGCAGCGCTATGGGCTGACGCCGAGCGGTGCGATGGATCGGCTCGCTCTGGCGGCCGCGAACACGCTGGTCGGCAATGAGCCGTTCGCCGCTGCCGTGGAGATCGGTCCGTTCGGCGCTAGCTTCACCGCGCGCTGCGGCGCGGTGCGCATTGCGCTCTCGGGCGCCTCGCGCAGCGCTGATATCGCTGGACGAACCGTGACCTTCGATACCTCGGCGACCATTGCCGACGGCGAGACATTGACGCTCGGCTTTGCCAGGGGCGGCGCGTTCAGCTACCTCGCGATCGAGGGCGGCATTGCGGGGGAACCGATGTTCGGCAGCCTCGCCGTGAACGCGCGCGCAGGCCTCGGCAGCCCCTACCCGCGCCCGCTCCAGAACGGCGACGAACTGCAGGTGCAACGCGCCAGCGGCGCGGCCGAGCGGCGGATCGAGTTGCCCGAACAGCCGGAGGCGCCGATCCGCATCCTGTTCGGTCCGCAGGACGACGAATTCTCCGAGGACAACAAAAAACTGTTCCTCGACAGCGAATGGACGATTTCCGCGACCAGCGACCGCATGGGCTACCGGCTCGAGGGCCCGGTGATCAAGCATCTGCACGGCCACAACATCGTCTCCGATGGCACCGTGAACGGCAGCATCCAGGTGCCCGGCAACGGCCAGCCGATCGTGCTGATGCCGGACCGTGGCACCAGCGGCGGCTATCCCAAGATCGCGACCGTCATCTCTGCTGATTTCGGCCGCTTCGCCCAGATTTCGGCCGGACACTCGTTCCGGTTCAAGGCGGTCACGATGGCTGAGGCGCAAGCCGAGGCGCGAAAATTCGCCGAACTGCTCCGTACCCTGCCCGACCGGCTGCGCCCGCTCGAAAGCCTTGATCTCAACCTCGAAGCCCTGAGCGCGGCCAATGTCGCAGGCCACGCCGTCAACGCCGTCGACGCCGCGACATGGCAGGTCGCGGAATCAGCGACTAGCTAGCCAAAAGCCACCCACGCAAAGCGGGACAAGCACCATGACTGCTACCATCGACCTCAACTGCGATCTCGGCGAAAGCTTCGGCCCATGGGAGATGGGCAATGACGCCGCGATGATCGAGCTCGCGACCTCCGTCAACATCGCCTGCGGCTACCATGCCGGCGACGCCGACATCATGCGCCGCACCGTGGATCTGGCAAAGGCGCGCGGGGTGAGCATCGGCGCGCATCCTGGCTACCGCGACCTGCATGGCTTCGGCCGCCGCCCGGTTCCCGGCCTGAAATCATCCGAGATCGAGAACCTGGTCGCCTACCAGATCGGCGCGCTGCAGGCGATCGCGACCGCGGCCGGCCACAAGGTCACCCACGTGAAGGCGCATGGCGCGCTCTCCAACGTCGCGTGCGAGGACGACATGACGGCGAAAGCGATCGCGAGCGCAATCAAGGCAGTCGATCCGAGCCTGATCTTCGTCGTGCTCGCCAACTCGAAACTGGTGCGCGCCGGCGAGGAGGCCAATCTCCGCCTGGCGCATGAAGTGTTCGCCGACCGCGCCTATGAGGACGACGGCAATTTGGTCTCGCGCAAGAAACCGGGCGCGGTGCTGCACGATCCCAAGGCGATCGCCGATCGCGTGGTGCGGATGGTGCAGGACGGCGCGGTGGTCTCGGTGTCAGGCAAGGTGATCAAGATGCGGACCGATACGGTCTGCATCCACGGCGACACGCCCGGCGCGGTCGAAATCGCGCGCGGCGTACGGCAGGCCTTGAAGGATGCCGGGATCGCAGTCGCGCCGTTCAAGACGGCGCATTGATAGTCCGCTGAAGGGCCAGCCCGCCCTCCCCCGTCATTGCGAGCGCAAGCGAAGCAATCCATCTCACCACTTGCGGAGGCATGGATTGCTTCGTCGCTATCGCTCCTCGCAATGACGGCCGGAGACGATCGAGCCAAGCAATGTTCTTAGAACGGATGGACGGAGAGCGTGCCGAATACGATCGCCGCGATGACGGCGAATGCGCTGTAGAGCGCAATCGTATGGAATCCTGTTCCCGATTTCCGCGACAGGCTGCGCGCGTAAAGATGCAGGCGGGCTTCCGCCGATAGTTCGCGCATCGTCGATCTCCAGTGCGACATCCGCCGCATATGGAATATCGTTCGCGCTCCGACGCAAGACGGCCCCCAAAATAGTGATACCGGCGCTGCCGGCCGGTTCCTTCGAGGGGAATACTTCTCCGGCCAGCTTCACGTGAAGAATATTATTCGTTCGAATTTGCGCCGGATTTCGTGATCAATAGACGTCGAGCTGGAATCTGCTCTTCTTCTTGAGGTCGGCGACGAAGGCGATCGCCTCATCCACCGAGCGGGCGCCGAACTGGGCGACGATATCGACCAGCGCGCGCTCGACATCCTTGGCCATGCGCTTGGCGTCGCCGCAGACATAGACATGCCCGCCTTCCGCGAGCCAGGTCCACAGTTCGCGGCCGACCTCGCGCATGCGGTCCTGCACATAGAACTTCTTCTCGCCGTCGCGCGACCAGGCGAGCGACAGCCGCGTGAGCAGGCCCGCCGTCTTCATCGCATTGAGTTCATCAGCATAGAAGAAATCGCAGTCGCTGCGCTGATGGCCGAAGAACAGCCAGTTCTTCCCCTGCGCGCCGGTGGCGCGGCGGTCGAGCAGGAAGGCCCGGAACGGCGCGATGCCGGTGCCCGGCCCGATCATGATGATCGGCGTCTTCGGATCCTGCGGCAGCGCGAATCCGTGCGCCTTCTGCACATAGACATCAAGCGCGTCGCCGGGATTGATGCGTTCGGCCAGGAACGTCGAGGCAAGCCCAAGCCGCTTGCGCTTGTTGATGATGTAACGCACGCAGTCGACCGTCAGCGACAATTTTCCGGGCGTCGCGTTGTGCGATGAGGAGATCGAATAGAGCCGCGGCTGCAGCGGCTCCAGCGCCTCGACGAAAGCTTCCGGATGCGGCCGTACCTTCGGGAATTTCTGCAGCACCGCCATCACGTCGAGCGTCGCGGCATCGCCGTCGGGATCCTCGCCTTGCGCCAGCGCTCGCGCCTTCTCGCGCTGCGCGCCGCCGGTCAGATAGGTGATCAGTTCAAACAGGGAGTCCGGCGCCGGCGACAGCGAGACGTCGTTGAGCAGTACCTCACGCAGCGTCTTGCCACGGACTTCAGTCACATGCGAGGCGCCGAGCAGCGCGATAATCTGGTCGACCAGGCCGAGATCGTTCTTGGCAAAAATGCCGAAGGAATCGCCTACGACATAGTCGATCCCGCAGCCGGAGAGATCGAACTCGATATGCCATGTCTCCTTCTCGGAGCCGGGCTTGTTGAGGAGACGGCGCGAGACAAACTTTGCCGGCACCGGATTGTCGCGCGAGCGCCCGGGCTCGCCGGCAGGCGTCGCGTTCGCAGTCACGGCCGCTGGTGCAGACGGTGCTGATGGCGCCTTGTCGAGCTCTTCATACAGCGACTTCAGCATCCGCGCGGTGTCCTTGCCGCCGGGGACGCAGAGGTTGAGCCGCGCTTCGCTCTTGCCCGCGATGGCCTCGGAATAGTCGTGGCAGTTATAGCCGCACTGCCCGCAGTCCTGCTGCGCCATCGCCGCCATCATGCGCCGCCGCAGCGGCCGGCCCTCGGCGAGCTTCATGCGCTCGGCGATCGGCATGGTCTGGTCATGCCACGGCGCTTCGCCGTCATCGCCATCGCCGGTTGCCCCCTGCACGACAGCCGCGCCGTACTCCGCCGGCAATGGCGTCGCAGCGTCGGGCGACAACAGTCCGGCAAAGAAGCCGTTGAGCCAGGAGCGCTGCGCTTCGGAGAACGGCGCGCTGGCGGGGATGATGTCGAGCTTCGGTGGAGGCGTGATCTGGTTCATGCGGATGCCTCGGCGAGCTTGCGCAGCGTCTCGCCGTCATGGCGGCGCGCGAAGGAAAGGAAGGGTTCGTCAGCAGATGAACGATGCGCGAGATAGGCTTTCAGCAGCTTCTCGATCGTCTTCGGCGCGTCTTCCGCCTTGAGGTCGTGATAGACCTCCTGCCCGACATCGGCATCCGGGCCGAAGCCACCGCCGGTGAAGAGATGATAGCCCTCGACCGGATCGGCATCCTCGCCGACGTCCACCTTCGCCGCGATCAGGCCGATGTCGCTGATGTAGTGCTGCGCGCAGGAATGATGGCATCCGGTGACATGGATGTTGACCGGCTTGTCCATGGCAACGCGCGGCTCGCACCAGTCGCCGATCTCGGCGGCGTGGCGCTTGGTATTCGAGGCGGCAAAGCGGCAGCCGGCATTGCCGGTACAAGCAATCAGCCCGGCGCGGATGTGCGAGGCCTCGACCGCGAGCCCGATCGTCTTGATCGCAGCGATCGCGAGTTCAATATTCTCGTCGCGCACGCCTGATATCAGCAGGTTTTGCCAGACGGTCAGGCGGATCTCGCCGTCGCCGATATCGCGCGCGATCTTGGCCAATCCACGCATCTGCTCGCAAGTGACCTTGCCGAGCGGCAGCGACACGCCGATCCAGTTCAGCCCCTCCTGCTTCTGCTTGTGCACACCGATATGCGCCATGCGGTCCGTCAAAGGCCGCGGCGCCAGCGCCTCAGTCGGCACGCGGGTGAAGGGTTTCGTCAGCCGCTCCTCGACCAGCTTCAGGAACTGGTCGTGACCGATCCCGTCCAGAACATATTTCAGCCGCGCCTTGTTGCGGTTGGTGCGGTCACCGAGATCGATGAAGACGCGGACGATGGCGTCCGCCACTTTCGTCGCCTCCTCCGGCTTGACGATGATGTCGGAGTATTTTGCAAAATCCCTGTGCCCGGTGATGCCGCCGAGGCCGAGCCGGAACCAGACCCCTCGCTCCGCTCCAAACCCGTCCTTCACCTCCACCGCCGTGAAGGCGATGTCGTTGGTCTCCTCCAGCACTGCGATCCGGCCGCCGCCATCGAAGGCGACGTTGAACTTGCGCGGCAGGCCGTAGAGCGAGCGCTCGTTGAGGATGTGGTAGTGCCACTCGCGGGCGTAGGCGCGCGTATCCAACAACTCCTGCGGATCGATGCCCGCGGTCGGTGTGCCCGTGACGTTGCGGATATTGTCCGCGCCGGAACCGCGCGAGCACAGACCGAGGTCCTGGATGCCCTCGATCAGTTTCACCGCGTTCTGCGGCGGGATTTCGCGCACCTGCAAGTTCGCGCGCGTGGTGACGTGGGAGTACGGGCCGCAGAGTTCTTCGGCGAGATCGGCCAGCCCCGCAAACTGCCAGTGCTTCAGGATGCCGTTTGGAATGCGCAGGCGGCACATGTAGGAATCCTGCGCCGGTGCGACGTAGAACAGGCCGAAATAGCGCCAGCGGAAATTATCGGCAGGCGACGGCGGCGCGTCGTCGAGCGCCTGTTGCTTCAGGCGCGGATAGGCATCGAAAGGATGCTCGTCGCGTTTGAATTTTTCCTGGTCGACGAGCTTCTTGCCTGACGCGATGACCTTGTCTTGCGCCTTGATATGCACTGCATCCGGACCGGTCGGCTCGGCATTGGCTTTGGCGACGCCCCCGCCAAGCCCGCGGCCGACCCGGCTGATCTGCAGGCCGGTGGCAAAGCCTTCGAGGTAGCGTTTCTGCTCGTCGGAGAAGTCGACTGAGAGCGGCTCGATTTTCATGGTCTGCGACGAAGCTCCTGCGGCCACGGCGAGCGGCGTCAACGGTGGAAAGCGACCGCTCGGAACCAGCCTGGCACTGCCTTGCTTGATTCCTGGGAACGGTCCGATCAGCTTCGTTGCTGCGGAAATCCATCTTGGACGTGAGCCAGCAGGCATCTGCGACAGGCTGGCCGCACTGCAACATTCAAGTTGCGTGCCAGACGCC
Organism: Bradyrhizobium sp. LeoA1Lang; assembly: GCF_055413685.1. NCBI lineage: Bacteria > Pseudomonadati > Pseudomonadota > Alphaproteobacteria > Hyphomicrobiales > Nitrobacteraceae > Bradyrhizobium > Bradyrhizobium sp. LeoA1Lang. The sequence goes on from NZ_JBVAPG010000189.1 coordinate 8,148, forward strand.
GCCGAAGACAATATCACGCTATTTCAGTGTATTAGCCGAACCGCCCGGGAGCCCGGAGGCTAGCCGCGTTGCGAATTTTCAAGCAGCGCGCTCAAAATTTAGCCGACCTGTGGCAACTGCCCACGATCGCAGCACGAATCTTACGGCTTCCAGTAACCGATCTTGAACGCGGCCAGATGCCCCCGAATATCGTTGGGATCGAAGGCCGGCCCGGCGAAAGCGCCGATCGGCTGCGGCGCATCGGCGGGCGCCGGACGACGTCCCACAGCCGCGTCGTAGAGGTCGGGCCGGAACACGTCCATGGCCGTCTTGAGGGCGTCCGGCTTCATGGCCGCCTGCCCCCATCGCACCATCTGCGCATAGAGCCACGCGGCCTGCACCGGGTCGGGTCGCGCCGCGCCGCGCCGGCCGACCAACAGGTAGCGACCGCTTTCGCGCTTGGCGCCGTCGGGGGAGATCTTGAGCCGCCCGTCGAGCGTGCGCTGGATCACCTCGGCGTCGACGCCGATCCGCTCCGGCTGGGCCAGAATCGCAGCCGCCTCGGCGCGGTTTTCCGGCTGCTCGATGAATTCAGCGGCGCGCAGATGCGCCCGCACCAGCGCTGCGACGACGTCAGGATTCTTCTCCGCCCAGTTCTGCCTGATCGCCAGCACCTTCTCGACCGCGGCGACCAGGATGTCGGAAACGAAATGCAGGATGTGGCCGATGCCGAGATCGACCGCGATCGAGTTCCAGGGCGCGCCGACGCAGAACGCATCGACATGGCCGTTGGCGAGGCTGTCGACCATGTAAGGCGGCGGCAGCACCACCAGCCGCACGTCCTCGTCCGGATCAACCCCGCCTGCCGCCATCCAGAACCGCAGTTGATAATTATGGGTCGAGAACGGAAACGTCATGCCGAAGATCAACGGCTCCGCCCCGCTCTTGCGCCGCTTGGCGACCACGCGCGACAGCGCCAGCGCCGTTGCCATCGGGTCGAAACGGTCGCCGTCGAGTTCCTCCATGATCGCAGCATGCAGCGGCGGCGAGACCGTGATCGCGTTGCCGTTGAGGCCGAGATTGAAGGGCGCCACGATCGGCACCTTGACGTGGCCAAGGCCGAGGCTGGAGGCAATCGCGACCGGCGCCAGCAGATGGGCAGCATCGAACAGGCCGATATTGAGCTTGTCGCGGACGTTCGACCACGACACCTCCCGCACCAGGGTGATGTCGAGCCCCTCGGCGGCGCCAAAACCCTTGTCGGCGGCGACGATCAGCGCGGCGGCGTCGACCAGCGGAATGAAACCGATGCGAAGCGGTGTGGTCATTTGAGCAACTCCGACGCGGTCAGGATCGACTGCGCGATCTCGCCGATCTTCTTTTTTTCGCGCATCGCCGTGGAACGCAGCAGCACATAGGCCTCATCTTCGGTGAGGCCCTTCAATTTCATCAGGATACCCTTGGCACGGTCGATCACCTTGCGCTCTTCCAGCGCGTGCTTGGTGCGGTCCAGTTCGTCCTGCAGTCGCGCGAAGGCATTGAAGCGGGACACGCAGAGGTCGAGGATCGGCTTGATACGCTGCTTGTTGAACCCGTCGACGATATAGGCCGACACGCCGGCCTCGACAGAGGCCTGGATCGAGGCGGCATCGCTCTGGTCGACGAACATGGCGATCGGCCGGCGCACGGCCCGGCTGACCTGGAACATCTGTTCCAGCACGTCGCGGCTGGGATTTTCCAGGTCGATCACGATGATGTCGGGGTCGACGGCGTAGATTCGCGCCAGCAGGCTGTGCATCTCGCTGATATGCACGACGCTGGTATAACCCGCCTCCCGCAGGCCCTCCTCCAGGATCGCGGCGCGGATCGGGCTTTCGTCGACGATGACAATTTTCGGAGACGACTCGGCAGCCATCGTTCACTCGTGTTCCCTAAAAACTATCCATAGCACGATGGAAGCCAGCTCAAAGCCTTGTAATTATGGACAATTGGGACTAGCTCCTGCCCATCAATCAGGCAGATTTAGATATGCAACAGGCGGCCGCGCCAAAAATCTCGTTTGTTTCGCTTGGATGTCCAAAGGCGCTTGTGGATTCCGAGCGCATCATCACGCGGCTGCGGGCCGAGGGCTATGAGCTCGCGCGCAAGCATGACGGCGCCGATATCGTGATCGTCAACACCTGCGGCTTCCTCGACAGCGCCAAGCAGGAATCACTTTCGGCGATCGGCGAGGCCATGGCCGAGAACGGCAAGGTGATCGTGACCGGCTGTATGGGTGCGGAACCCGAGCAGATCGAGAGCGCTTATCCGGGCGTGCTCTCGATCACGGGTCCGCAGCAATATGAGAGCGTGCTGGACGCCGTGCACCGCGCGCTGCCGCCGATGCACAACCCGCATCTCGACCTGGTGCCGCCGCAGGGCGTCAAGCTGACCCCGCGCCATTATGCCTACCTGAAGATCTCCGAGGGCTGCAACAACCGCTGCACCTTCTGCATCATCCCCAAGCTGCGCGGCGACCTGGTATCGCGGCCTGCCAACGACGTGCTGCGCGAGGCCGAGCGGCTGGTAAAGGCAGGCGTCAAGGAACTGCTGGTCATCTCGCAGGACACCTCGGCCTATGGCATCGACCTGAAATATGCCGAGAGCCCGTGGCAGGATCGCTCCGTCCGCGCCAAATTCTTCGACCTGGCAAAAGAGCTCGGCGAACTCGGCGCCTGGGTGCGGCTGCAATATGTCTACCCGTACCCGCATGTCGACGAGGTCTTCGCCCTGATGAGCGAGGGCAAGGTGCTGCCCTATCTCGACATCCCCTTCCAGCACGCCAGCCCGGATGTCCTGAAAGCCATGAAGCGTCCCGCCGCGCAGGACAAGACGCTGGCGCGCATCAAGCAATGGCGCGAGCAGTGCCCGGAGCTTACGCTGCGCTCGACCTTCATCGTCGGATTCCCGGGCGAGACCGATTCCGATTTCGCCTATCTGCTCGACTGGCTCGACGAAGCCGAGATCGACCGCGTCGGCTGCTTCAAATACGAGCCGGTTGCAGGCGCCACCTCCAACGCGCTCCCCGGCGCCGTGCCGGATGAGATCAAGCAGGAGCGTTACAACGCGCTGATGGCCCGCCAGCAGAAGATCTCCGCGCGCCGGCTGAAGCGTAAGGTCGGCACAAGGCAACAGATCATCATCGACGAGGTCGGCCCGACCGTCGCGCGAGGCCGGTCGAAGGCTGATGCGCCGGAGATCGATGGTGCGGTCTATCTCTCGAGCCGGCGCCCGCTGAAGGTCGGCGAGATCGTCACTGCAAAGATCGAACGCTCTGACGAATATGACCTGCACGGCAGCGTCGCCGGATTCTGAGCGGTCTCTGCGTCGATAGTTGCGGCCAGTTCGGACGATTTGATCCAGCTCAATGCTCGTTCAACGTCCGCCAAACGATATTCAAATTTCGGAGAATCCTGCCGCCACTCCGGCGGCAAGGGATGGCGTTGCCTGATAATTCGCATCCTGCGAAGCCGCTTTTGCGTGCAAATCTTAGATTGGCATCTATAATTATAACAACTTCAAGATGTCACGTTCCATTCACGGACTCGGCCTATGGCTCGCGCACCTTCAAATCCAAGAGGTGAATGATGAGCCGCTTCTCGAAGACACTGCGCACACAACGTTGGGACGATTACCGCTACTACCACCAGAGCCGCATCAATCAGACGCTGCACCTGATCAGCGCCGTCATCTTCCTGGTCTGCTATGGGCTGCTGTTCACCGATCCGGCCCTGGCCGGTCTGGTCGGCTGGCTCGCGATGTTGACGAGGCAGACCGGGCACTTCTTCTTTGAGCCCAACGGCTATGACGACGTGAACAAGGTTTCCAACGAGTACAAGGAAGCGATCAAGGTCGGCTACAACCAAAGCCGCAAGATCGTGCTGCTGGTCGTCTGGGGGCTAGCACCGGTCGCGCTGTTCGTCTTTCCGACGCTGTTCGGCCTGTTCTCACCGCCGGCCACCAGGCTCGACTTCATCCGTCACGTCGGTGCCGTCTGGCTCGCGATCGGCATCGCCGGCGGGCTCGCCCGCATGATCCAGCTCTTCATCATCAAGGACGTGCCGACAGGACTGATCTGGGTCTGGAAGGTCCTGACCGATCCGTTCCACAACATCGCGTTGTACTACAAATCGCCGCTCGCCCTGCTCCGTGGCGAACTGATCGACACGTCCATCGCCGACGCCGATTGGGGCGAGGAGGACACCGAAGAGGCGCCGCGCGCGACTTGACATTCCCTGCCCTTGCGCTGTATGGCCCATCGCCATGAAGCTGAACCGGACCATCCGCCGCGCTACTTTCCGTCGTCGCACCCGCGACGATGATGGGTTGCGCCATGTCCGACGCCAGCGCTGACTAGCTAGTTCAGCCTAAGGTTTTCGAGAAGGCCGCACCCTCAAAAGTGCGGCCTTCTTGCGTTGCCGCCAGCCTTTCATCCCAAGCAATTCAAGGAGCCTGACATGCCTGACACCTTCCATCCGTTCGACGCGCTGATGGACATCACCGCGCGCCCGAAGACCGTGTTTGTCCGCGGCGAAGGCTCCTATCTCTGGGACGATACTGGCCGCCGCTATCTCGATTTCGTGCAGGGTTGGGCGGTCAACTGCCTCGGCCATTCGCCGCCTGCTGTCGCCGAAGCGATCGCCGCGCAGGCCAAGTGTCTGTTGACCCCGAGCCCGGCCTTCTACAACGAACCCAGCCTCAAGCTTGCCAATGCGCTCGTCGAGAAGAGCTGCTTCGACCAGGTGTTCTTCGCCAATTCCGGCGCGGAAGCCAATGAAGGCGCGATCAAGCTCGCGCGAAAATATGGGACAAAATACAAGAACGGCGCGTTCGAGATCATCACCTTCGAGGGTGGCTTTCACGGCCGCACGCTCGCGACCATGTCGGCCTCCGGCAAGAAGGCGTTCGAACCGCTGTTCGAACCGAAGGTGCCGGGCTTTCGCAAAGCCCAGCTCAACGACATCGCGTCGGTTGAGGAGCTGATTTCATCGAATACGGTCGCCGTGATGCTGGAGCCGATCCAGGGCGAGGCCGGCGTCTGGCCCGCGACCGATCAATTCCTGAAGGAGCTGCGCACGCTGACCGGCGAGCACGGCCTGCTGCTGATCGTCGACGAGATCCAGACCGGCATGGGCCGCACCGGGAAACTCTTCCACTACGAGCATGCCGGCATTGCGCCCGATATCATGACGCTCGGCAAGGGCATCGGCGGCGGCGTGCCGCTCGCCGCCTTGCTTGCGACCGAGCATGCGGCCTGCTTCGAGCACGGCGACCAGGGCGGCACCTTCAACGGCAATCCGCTGATGTGCGCCGCGGGGCTTGCCGTGCTCGAACAGGTCGCCAAGCCGGAATTCCTGAAGTCCGTCGCTGACGCCGGCCTGTTCCTGGAAAGCGAGCTGCAGCGGCTCTCGGCCCGGCACGGGCTCGGCGAAGTGCGCGGCCGCGGACTGTTGCTGGCGCTCGACCTGAAACTGCCGATCGGCGCCGCGATCGTGGCGCAGGCGTTCTCGAAAGGCCTGCTGATCAACTCGCCACAACCCGACGCGCTGCGCTTCATGCCGGCGCTCAACGCGTCGCGGGCCGAGATCGCCGAGATGATCGAGGGCCTGGACGCAATCCTGACGCAAGTGGGAGCCGCACGCCGGGTGGCGTAGTCCTCTCCGTCATTGCGAGCGCGGCGAAGCAATCCCGCACGTGGCGCTATGGATTGCTTCGCTGCGCTCGCAATGGCGATGTGGAGGCAATGGGTGCGACAAATCAACCCGACGGGCAAATCAGCCAAAAGTCTGTCCAGCCCTTCGCGCAGAAATAAATCGCTTAACCCGTCGGGCAAATCAGTGATTTAACTCCGCGCGTCTCACCCAAGATGAGGGGCGGATCGCGATCGTCACGAACGTTGCGGTGAGATGCGGTGGACGCGATGCGTGCGACTGACGAGCGCATGTGACGCGGACGGCGAAGTCGTGTGGTCCTGGCGCCCCGACGCTGGCGCTAAGTTTTTCGCGCGAACAAGTTCGCGCTTGAGATGACGGTGGCAAGAAAGCCCGGTCACCGGGGAGAGCACGAAGTAAGCC
>NZ_JBVAPG010000018.1:0-65000 GCF_055413685.1 Bradyrhizobium sp. LeoA1Lang
GCCGTAACACCATCGCGCAGGGAAAGCCGGAATGCTTCGGTTGAACCTGTGGTCCTACCCCCGTGCTTTTTGTTGCACGGGACCCATGGGTGCAACCGGCACCCGGCTTTCCCTGCGCCCTCTGATCAATGAGAGGGTGGAAAGTGAAGCAAAGCTCGGGCGCATCACGCCGCGAGAACGCGAACTCACATCCTCTCACCACTACTCCACCGTCATGCCCGCGAAGGCGGGCATCCAGTATCCGGCAGCCTCTCGGCTCAAGCACTGCTGTTTCTGGAATACTGGATCGTCCGCCTTCGCGGACGATGACAGCGGAAAGCTGTTTGACAGTTGAATCAGAACCCACCCCGCGTGGGGCAGATGGCGCCCTAACCCGCGCCGACGGCTTTCTTGCGCCAGGCGAGATGGACGGCGCAGGTGCAGCCGGGTGGGTGCGAGGTGACGTCGTTGGCGGGAGTGGCGACCGGCGCGAGCGCCGGCGTTGCCTGCTTCGCGTCCTGCGAGGGGATGTAGTTCAGCACGGGCGCGAGCCAGCGCTCGATCTCGGCAACCGTCATGTCCTTGCGTGCGGCGTAGTCCTCGACCTGGTCGCGCTCGATCTTGCCGACGCCGAAATAGAAGCTCTCGGGATGGCTGAAATAGAGGCCGGAGACCGAAGAGCCCGGCCACATCGCAAAGCTCTCCGTCAGCGTCACGCCGGCCGTATTCTCGGCATCAAGCAGTGCGAACAGCGTCGCCTTCTCGGTGTGGTCGGGCTGTGCGGGATACCCTGGCGCCGGGCGGATGCCGTGATACTTCTCCAGGATCAGTTCGTCCGACGCCAGCGCCTCGTCGGGCGCGTAGCCCCAGAATTCCTTGCGCACGCGCTGGTGCATGCGCTCGGCAAAGGCTTCGGCGAGGCGGTCGGCCAGCGCCTTGCACAGGATCGAGGAGTAATCGTCATTGGCGTTCTTGAAGCGGTCGGCGACCGCGTCCTCGCCGATCCCGGCGGTGACGACGAACCCGCCGATATAGTCAGGCACGCCCGAACCGACAGGCGCGATGAAGTCCGACAGTGCGGCGTTGAAGCGGCCTTCGCGCTTCTCGAGCTGCTGGCGCAGCGTATGGAAGGTCGCGATCTTCTTTTTGCGTGTCTCGTCAGCATAAACGGCGATGTCGTCGCCCTCGGCATTAGCGGGCCAGAAACCGATGGTGGCGCGGGCCGTGAACCATTTCTCCTCGATGATGCGCTCAAGCATCTTCTGCGCATCATCGTAAAGCGAGCGCGCGACCTCGCCGACCTTGGGATCGTCGAGGATGGCCGGGAAGCGCCCGGTCAATTCCCAGGTCTGGAAAAACGGCGTCCAGTCGATGAATTTTGCAAGCTCGGCCAGATCGTAGGCGTCAAAGCTCTTGCGCCCGAAGAAGGTTGGCTTCTTCGGCGGCGCCTTGGCGAAGTCGATCTTCACGGCATTGGCGCGGGCTTGCGCGAGCTTCAGCCGCTTCTTGTCGGCTTGCGCGCGGAAATGCGCCGCGGAGATCTTTGCGTATTCGGCACGGATATCGGCGGCATAGGCCTGACGCTTCTCGGGCGAGAGCAACGAGGAGGCGACGCCGACGGCGCGGCTGGCGTCATTGACGTGCACGACCGGCCCGCCCGGATAGTTCGGGTCGATCTTCACGGCGGTATGAACGCGGCTGGTGGTGGCGCCGCCGATCAGCAGCGGCAGGTTCAGGCCCTCGCGCTCCAGTTCGCCGGCGAGAAAGCTCATCTCGTCGAGCGAGGGCGTGATCAGGCCGGAGAGGCCGATGATATCAGCGCCTTCGGCCTTCGCCGTCTCGATGATTTTTGCGGCCGGCACCATCACGCCAAGGTCGATGACCTCGAAATTGTTACACTGCAGCACGATGCCGACGATGTTCTTGCCGATGTCGTGGACGTCGCCCTTCACCGTCGCGAGCACGATCTTGCCGGCGGCGTTGCGGCCGTCGCTGGTTACGCCATTGGCGAGGTTGCGCGCCTTTTCCTCTTCCATGAACGGCATCAGATAGGCGACCGCCTGCTTCATGACGCGCGCCGACTTCACCACCTGCGGCAGGAACATCTTGCCGTCGCCGAAGAGATCGCCGACCACGTTCATGCCGGCCATCAACGGGCCTTCGATGACGTCGAGCGGACGGGAAGATGCTTGTCGCGCCTGCTCGGTATCGGCCTCGATGAATTCGGTGATGCCGTGCACCAGCGCGTGGCTGAGCCGCTTCTCCACCGGCCATTCGCGCCAGGCGAGATCGGCTTCCTTGCTCTGCTTCTCCTTGCCGCGGAATTTCTCGGCGAGCGCCAGGAGGCGCTCGGAGGCGCCGGGGTCGCGGTTGAGGATGACGTCCTCGCACACCTGCCGCAGCTCGGGATCGATGTCGTCATAGACGATCATCTGGCCGGCATTGACGATGCCCATGTCCATGCCGGCCTTGATGGCATGATAGAGGAACACGGAGTGCATCGCCTCGCGCACCGGCTCGTTGCCGCGGAACGAGAACGAGAGATTGGAGACGCCGCCGGAAATATGCGCGCCGGGGAGGTTCTGGCGGATCCAGCGCGCGGCCTCGATGAAGTCGACGCCGTAATTGTTGTGTTCCTCGATCCCGGTCGCGATCGCGAAGATGTTGGGATCGAAGATGATGTCTTCCGCCGGGAAGTCGAGCCGGTTGACCAGGATGTCATAGGCGCGCTTGCAGATTTCGGTCTTGCGCGCAAACGTGTCGGCCTGCCCGGTCTCGTCGAATGCCATCACCACGACGGCCGCGCCATGGCGCTTTGCGATCGTGGCCTCAAGGATGAATTTCTCCTCGCCCTCCTTCATCGAGATCGAGTTCACCACCGGCTTGCCCTGGATGCATTTCAGGCCAGCCTCGATCACGGCGAATTTCGAGGAATCGACCATAACAGGCACGCGGGCGATGTCGGGCTCGGCAGCGACGAGGTTGAGGAACGTCACCATCGCCTTCTCAGAATCGAGCAGGCCCTCGTCCATGTTGACGTCGATGATCTGCGCGCCGTTCTCGACCTGGTCGCGCGCAACCTGCAGCGCGGCCGTATAGTCGCCTGCGGTGATCAATTTGCGGAAGCGCGCCGAGCCCGTGACGTTGGTACGTTCGCCGATATTGACGAAAGGAATGGCGTCGGTCAGCGCGAACGGCTCGAGGCCGGAGAGCCGCAGGCGCGGCTCGATCTCGGGGACGACGCGCGGCTTGTGCGGCGCCACCGCCGCGGCGATCGCAGCGATATGGTCCGGCGTGGTGCCGCAGCAGCCGCCGACGATGTTGACGAGGCCATCGCGCGCGAACTCGCCGATCAGCCGCGCCATATATTCCGGCGTCTCGTCATACTGCCCGAATTCGTTGGGCAGGCCGGCATTCGGATAAGCGCACACCAGCGTAGCGGCGACGCGGCCGATATCGGCGATGTGGCTGCGCAGGTCCTCCGCGCCGAGCGCGCAGTTGAAGCCGATGGTGATCGGCTTGGCGTGCCGCACCGAATTCCAGAACGCCTCCGGCAACTGGCCCGAGAGCAGGCGGCCGGATTTGTCGGTGATGGTGCCCGAGATCATCACGGGCACGTCGATGCCGCGCTCTTCAGCGATCTCGGAGATCGCGTAGAGCGCGGCCTTGGCATTGAGCGTGTCGAAGATGGTTTCGACCAGCAGCAGGTCGGCGCCGCCGTCGAGCAGGCCGTTGATCTGCTCGCCATAGGCCTTGCGCAGATCGTCGAACGTCACAGCGCGATAGCCGGGATTGGAGACGTCGGGCGAGATCGAGGCGGTACGGTTGGTGGGCCCCAGGGCGCCTGCGACGAACCGCGGCCTGCCGTCCTCCGCACTCACCTTCTCGGCGGCGGCGCGCGCGAGTCTGGCGCCCTCGCGGTTGAGCTCATAGGCGAGGTCCGACATGTCGTAGTCGGCCTGCGCGATCGAGGTCGAGGAGAAGGTGTTGGTCGCGACGATGTCGGCGCCGGCGCGCAGATAGGCGGCGTGGATGTCCTCGATCGCCTGCGCTTGCGTCAGGATCAGGATGTCGTTGTTGCCCCTGATGTCGCGGTGGAAATCCTTGAAGCGTTCGCCGCGGAACGCAGCCTCGTCGAACTGGAGGCCCTGGATCATCGTGCCCATGGCGCCGTCGAGCACGAGGATGCGCTCGCGTGCAGCGGCGATGAGGGCGGTACGCTTGGGAGAAACGGGTACGGTCATTTGATCAGGCAGCTTTCTTCGCGCCGTTCGGACGGATGCCGAGCAGATGGCTGATCGCGAACACGAGATCGGCGCGGTTCATGGTGTAGAAATGGAAGGTGTCGACGCCGTGCTTGGCCAGCTTCTGCACCTGGCCGGCGGCAACGGTGGCCGCCACCAGTTTGCGGGTCTCGGGGTCGTCATCGAGGCCTTCGAATTTCGCGGCGAACCAGTCCGGCACCGTGGTGCCGGCGCGGGTGACGAAATTGCGGGCCTGCTTGAAATTGTGCATCGGCATGATGCCCGGCACGATCGGGATCTCGATGCCGCGAGCCCGCACCCGGTCGAGGTAGCGGAAATAGAGATCGTTGTCGAAGAACACTTGGGTGATGGCGCGCGTGGCGCCGGCATCGACCTTGGCCTTCAGCGTGTCGATATCGGCGTCGAAATTCGCGCTCTCCGGATGCTTCTCCGGATAGGCCGAGACGGAGATCTCGATATCGGGATGACGCTTCTTGATGCCGGCGACCAGCTCCGGCGAGCTCTGGTAGCCGTCCGGATGGGTGTAATAGGGCGTGCCGATGCCACCCGGCGGGTCGCCGCGCAGCGCCACGATGTGGCGGACACCGACCTCGTGATAGCGGTCGACGATCTCGTCGATCTCGCCGCGCGAGGCGCTGACGCAGGTCAGATGCGCCGCCGGCAACAGCGTGGTTTCGTTCAGGATGCGGGCGATGGTCGAGTGGGTGCGCTCGCGGGTCGAGCCGCCGGCGCCGTAGGTCACCGAGACGAAGGTGGGCGACAGCGGCGCCAGCCGGTTGATCGTGTCCCACAAGTTACGTTCCATCTCCTCGGTCTTCGGCGGGAAGAACTCGAAGGAAATGGCGGGAGTCCTGAACGGCGGGGCGGCAACCTCGGTCATGGCTCTCACAAACTCCACGGGACAATCGGCACAGGCTGGGTGGTCAAGACGGTAAGATAGGGCAAAGCGGGGCGGGCAAACAGCCCATCAGGAATGGGAAATGGCCCACTTTGAGTGAATCTGTTAGCTCAGTGCGAGAACTTCAATTTGCGGTGGGCAGGAGTATAGGTTTCGCGGCTTATCGCAAAAATCCAAAAATCATAGCCTGTTTCTATAACGTTCCGGTCAATTCGGTTCCCTCCTTGGGTGTGGGCAAGGAAGAATTGTTACGGATTAACGACGTTTTGTCCCACTGTCGACGTGGCCGCTCCGCTTCGGGGCGTCGCGGAGCTGATCTGCACGCGGAGGGGCTTTGTGGTTTCAATGTGCCGCCCTAGCTTACCGCGATGATTCCGCTTTCCGTCCTGGACCTTTCGGTCGTCACGACAGCCACAAAACCCGCCGCAGCGCTGCGCAACAGCATCGATCTGGCGCGCCATGTCGATGGGCTCGGCTATATCAGGTATTGGCTCGCCGAGCACCACAACCTCGCCTCCGTCGCGAGCCCCGCGCCGGACCTGATGATCGGGCAGATCGCTGCCGTCACCAGGAACATCCGCGTCGGCTCCGGCGGCGTGATGCTGCCCAACCATGCGCCGCTGGTGGTCGCCGAGCGCTTCAAGATGCTGGAGGCGCTGTTCCCCGGCCGCATCGACCTTGGCCTCGGGCGCGCGCCCGGCACTGACGGCGCCACGGCCTACGCGCTGCGGAGCCGGCTCGATCGCCGCGAGGGCGACGATTTCCTGGAGCGACTGCATGAACTGACGCTGTGGGAGACGCGCGAGTTCCCGTCCGGCCACCCCTTCAACAATGTGGTGGCGATGCCCGACGATTCGCCGCTGCCGCCGATCTGGCTGCTCGGCTCCAGCGGCTATTCGTCCGAGCTCGCTGCGCAGGTCGGCATGGGTTTCGGCTTCGCGCATCATTTCGCGACTCATGACGCGGTCGATGCGATGACCAACTACCGCGCCCATTTCAAGCCGTCGCCCTGGCGCCAGACGCCGCAGGCGATCCTCGCGGTGGCAGCCGTGGCGGCTGAGACCGATGAAGAGGCGGAAAAGCTGGCGCTATCGATGGACCTCAACCGGCTGCGCCGGGATCGCGGCCAGTATCTGCCGCTGCCGAGCGTGGAGGAGGCGCTGGCCTATCCCTACACCGACGCCGAGCGCGCTTCGATCGCCCGCAACCGCTCGCGCTTTTTCGTCGGCAGCCCGGCGACGGTGATGGCAAAGCTGCAGCCGCTGATCGCGGCGACCGAGGCGGATGAGCTGATGATCATCACTGCCGTGTATGACCACGAGGCGCGGAAGAAGTCGTACAGCCTGCTGGCGGATGCGTTCGGGCTTGCGAAGAAGGAAGCAGCTTAAGCCGTCGTCCCGGCCAAGCGAAGCTTCGTAGCCCGGGTGGAGCGGAACGCGTAACCCGGGACACCTGCGTCAATGTCTGCCAGCGGTCCCGGGTTACGCTGGCGCTCCACCCGGGCTACGTGTCCGTCCCGGGTGGACCTGGGAGAGGGCTTGCGCGCCTCAATCCGCCTTCTCGCTGAAGGTTGCGCGGAAGGGGTGGGCGGGATAGACGCCCACGATGCGGAATTCGCGGGAGAAGAATTTCAGCTCTTCGAGCGCGAAGGCCAATCCGCGATCATAGGGGTGGCCGTCGACGTCGGCATAAAATTGCGTGGCAAAGAAATTGCCGTCGACCATGTAGCTTTCGAGCTTGGTCATGTTGACGCCGTTGGTGGCGAAGCCGCCGAGCGCCTTGTAGAGCGCCGCGGGCAGGTTGCGCACCCGGAATACAAACGTCGTGACCAGCGGGCCCGAATCCTGCTCGGCCCATCTGGCTTCGCGTGCCAACACCACGAAGCGGGTGGTGTTGTGGGCCTCGTCCTCGATGTCTTCGGCCAGGATATCGAGGCCGTAGATGTCGGCGGCAAGGCGCGAGGCGATGGCGGCGACGCTTTTGTCGCCACGCTCGGAAATGTCCCGAGCGCTGCCGGCGGTGTCGCCGGCGACGATCGGCCTGACGCCGAGCTTGCGGATGATGCGCCGGCACTGGCCGAGCGCATGCACATGGCTCTCCACGCTCCTGATGTCGGCGAGCTTTGTCCCCTTCACCGCCATCAACTGATGCCGGACCGGCAGGAACCATTCGCCGACGATGAACAGGCCGGAGGCCGGCAACAGATGGTGGATGTCGGCGACGCGGCCGGCGACCGAGTTCTCGATCGGGATCATGCCGAGATCGGCCTCGCCGGAGGAAATCGCCGACAGCGCGTCCTCGAAGGTCGGGCAGGGCATCGGCTCGGCGTCGGGATAGGCCTCGACGATCGCGATGTGGGAATTGGCTCCGGGCTCGCCCTGGAAGGCGATTTTCAGCTTCTTGGTCATATCGTGTTCCTGGCGAGGTTTTAGATCATGATCCGATTCTTCGGAACCGGATCATGATCTCATCTCTTTGTTTGAGCCTGATCTTTTCGGAAAACCGGTTTCCACTTTTCCGGATCATGCTCTAGCAGCGGTTCAGGTTTTGGCCAGTATGCGCCGGGCGGTTTCGAGGTCGGCCGGGGTGTCGACGCCGCGCGGCACAGTATCGACGATGGTGACGTCGATCCGCATCCCGGCCTCCAGCGCGCGGAGCTGCTCGAGCTTCTCCTGCTGTTCCAGGGGCGAGGGCGTGAGCCCCACGAAGCGCTCCAGCGCGGCGCGGCGATAGGCGTAGAGGCCGATATGGTGGTAGCGCGGGCCGTCACCGAACGGCGCCGTGGCACGGGTGAAATAGAGCGCGCGCAGCCGCCGTGCTGTGATCGGCGAGCCGACCGCCTTCACCACGTTCGGGTTGACGCTCTCCTCCTCGGTGTGGATCTCGGAGGCGAGGGTCGCGATATCGACTGCGGGGTCGTCGAGCGGCGGCAGCACGGCGCGGATCGTGTCCGTCGTGATGGTCGGGAAATCGCCCTGCAGATTGACCACAATCCCGGCCTTGCCTTGCGGATCGAGCGTGGTTGCGGCCTCAAAGATGCGGTCGGAGCCGGAGGGGTGATCGGCGCGGGTCATCACCACCTCGCCGCCGGCCGCCGTGACGGCAGCGGCGATCTCCGGCGTATCGGTCGCGACCGCGACCCGGCCGATGTTGGCTTCTTCCGCCCGGCGCAATACGTGGACAATCATCGGCTGGCCGGCAATGTCGAGGAGCGGCTTGCCCGGCAGTCTCGTGGCCGCCATGCGGGCGGGAATCAGCACCAAAATCCGCGAGTCAGCCATCGTATCGAAACCCTGCCGGCGGCAGGAATCAGGGTGGGGACGGGGTCAAAGTCGGCGCGTTTATACGGGTTGCCAGAGCGCAGGCAAACCGATATCTCAACTCTGCTCGGGGGAGGCGCGACGAGGGCTGATTCCGAGGCTCACCCCCGCGGCCATTCGGCCCGCCTGAAGTCGACATTTTAGGCCTGGAGCCTGATCCGAAATGGACTCCTTCGAACTCAACAAAATTCTCGGTGCGATCCTCGGCACCTGCCTCATTGTCCTGGTGACGAGCTTTGGCGCGCAGGCGGTGTTCACGCCGAAGCCGCTGGAGAAGCCCGGTTTCGAGATCGCCGTGAAAGAGGCGAGCAAGGGCGGACCGGCGGAAGCCGCCGCACCCTCCGAGCCGATCGAGAAGCTGCTGCAGACCGCCTCTGTGGAAAAGGGCTCGGCGGCCGCCAAGAAGTGCGCAGCCTGCCACACCTTCGAAAAGGGCGGCCCGAACCGCGTCGGCCCCAATCTCTTTGGCATCGTCGGCGAGCCCCGGGGCGAAGGACGCGGGTTCAACTTCTCGGCCGCGATGAAGGCCAAGGGCGGCACCTGGACCTTCGACGACCTCAACAAGTTCCTCACCAATCCGAAGGGTTTCATCCCGGGTACCGCGATGGGCTTCGCCGGTATTCCGAAGGACAGCGAGCGCGCAGACGTGATCGCCTACCTGAATTCGCTGTCGGATCATCCCCAGCCGCTGCCGACCGCGTCGAAATAGCATTTCCCTCATGGATTCAATCGGAACGGCCAGGCATTGCCTGGCCGTTTCCGTATGGATCGCAGGTTGTCATCGGGACGTTTCGCCGCACACGTGATGGCCCCCAGGCTTCCAAGATGAGGAAAAAGCAACATAATCCGCCGAAACCTTGCCCTATATTACGCACTTAGTGCGTAACCCCGGTTCACGACAGGAAGCTCCCCTTGGCCATTACCCGACGACACCTTCTGCAGACCGGCGCGGTGGCCGCGCTGACCCCCATGATGGGCATGGCAGCCGGCATTCCGGCGATGTCGAGCGCGCAGGCGGACCCGGGAGGCAGTGAGCCGGCGTGGCGCCACGCGCTGTCGCTGTTCGGCGATATCAAATATCCGGCCGGCTTCCAGCGTTTCGACTATGTCAATCCGGATGCGCCGAAGGGCGGCGTCGCGCGGATCATCTCGCTCGGCACGTACGACAACTTCAACGTCGCGGTGATGGGCGTGAAGGGCTCGATCGCGCCGGCCGCGATCATGATCTATGAGACGCTGATGTCGCGCTCGCAGGATGAGATCGCGACCGAATATGGCCTGCTCGCCGAAGGCGCATCCCATCCCGACGACTATAGCTGCGTGATCTACCGGCTGCGCAAGGAAGCGCGCTGGCACGACGGCAAGCCGGTGACGCCGGAGGACGTCATCTTCTCGCTCGAGACGTTGAAGAAGCAAAGCCCGTTCTATTCCTCCTATTACCGGCACGTGACCAAGGCCGAAAAGACCGGCGAGCGCGACGTCAAATTCACCTTCGACGCTCCCGGCAATCGCGAATTGCCGCACATCGTCGGCGAATTGCTGGTGCTGCCGAAGCATTACTGGGAAGGCACCGACAGCCAGGGCCGCAAGCGCGATGTTTCGGCGACCACGCTGGAGAAGCCGCTCGGCTCGGGCGCTTATCGGATCGCTGATTTCGTCGCCGGCCGCTCGGTCCGGCTCGAGCGCGTGAAGGACTATTGGGGCGCCAAGTTGCCGGTCCAGATCGGCCAGAATAATTTCGACGAGCTGCGTTTCGAATTCTTCCGCGACAACGTCGTCGCGCTCGAAGCTTTCAAGGCCGACCAGGCGGACTGGATCACCGAGAACTCGGCGAAGCAGTGGGCGACTGCGTATGACTTCCCGGCCGTGACCGAGAAACGCGTCGTCAAGCAGGAGTTTCCAATCAACGATTCCGGCCGCATGCAGGGTTTCGTGCTCAACCTGCGCCGCGCTCAATTCAAGGACGCGCGTCTCCGGCGCGCCTTCAACTTTGCGTTCGATTTCGAGGAGATGAACAAGCAGCTCTTCTATGGTCAGTACAAGCGCATCAACAGCTATTTCGAGGGTACAGAATTGGCCTCTTCCGGCTTGCCGCAGGGGCAGGAGCTCGAGCTCCTCGAGACCGTGCGCGACAAGGTGCCGCCGGAAGTCTTCACGACGCCGTACACGAACCCGATCGGCGGCAACCCCGAAGCGGTGCGCGCCAATTTGCGCGAGGCCACCAGGCTGTTGAAGGAGGCCGGCTTCGAGGTGCGCGAGCGCAAGCTGGTCGATCCGTCGGGCAAGCCGGTGACCGTGGAGATCCTGGTGCAGGATCCTTCCTCCGAGCGGATCGCGCTGTTCTTCAAGCCGTCGCTGGAACGCATCGGCGTCACTGCCTCGATCCGTGTCGTCGACGACGTGCAGTACGAGAACCGCATCCGCAGTTTCGATTTCGACATCATCACCGACCTCTGGGGCCAGTCGCTCTCGCCCGGCAATGAGCAGCGCGAATTCTGGGGCTCGCAGGCCGCGGATCAGCAGGGATCCAAGAACACCATCGGCATCAAGAACCCGGCAGTAGATGCGCTGATCGAGAAGGTCATCTTCGCCAAGGACCGCGCCAGCCTCGTCGCCGCGACCAAGGCGCTGGACCGGGTGCTGCTCTGGAATTTCTACGTGGTCCCGCAGTTCGGCTATCCCTACGCGCGCTATGCGCTCTGGGATCGCTTCGGCCACGCGGAACTGCCGAAATACGCGCGCTCCGGCCTGCCCTCATTGTGGTGGTATGACGTGGACAAGGCAAACCGGATCGGCAAACGGTCTTGAGGGATTTTTCGGGTATGCCGCTATTCACCCGTCGGCACGCGCTCGGCCTCGGCATCGGTGCGTTTTGCGCGACGCGGCTTCGTCCGGCAGCCGCCGATAATGGCGTCGAGATGCACGGCATGTCGGCGTTTGGCGATTTGAAATATCCCGCCGATTTCCACCATTTCGACTATGTCAACGTGAATGCCCCCAAGGGCGGCATGTTCTCGCTGATCCCGTCGGTCCGCGCCTACAACCAGTCCTATTTCACGTTCAATTCGCTCAACGCCTACGTCCTCAAGGGGGAGGGCGCGCAGGGCATGGATATGACGTTTGCGACGTTGATGGGGCGCGCCACCGACGAGCCCGATGCGATGTATGGGTTCGCGGCGAAGTCGGTGCGGATTTCGCCCGACAAGCTCACCTACACGTTCACGATCCGCCCCGAGGCGCGGTTTCACGACGGCTCGAAGCTGACGGCGCAGGACGTCGCCTTCTCGCTGAACACGCTGAAGGAAAAGGGGCACCCGCTCGTCCTGGTGCAGCTCCGCGATTTCATCAAGGCCGAGGCGCTCGACGATGCGACCGTCGTCGCCAGCTTCGCGCCGAAGCGCGCGCGCGACGTCCCGCTTTATGTCGCGGGGCTGCCGATCTTCTCGAAGGCCTATTACGCCAATCGGCCGTTCGAGGAATCGACGCTCGATACGCCGCTCGGCTCCGGGCCGTACAAGGTCGGCCGGTTCGAGGTCAACCGCTTCATCGAATATGATCGCGTCAAGGACTGGTGGGCTGCCGATCTTCCGGTCTGCCGCGGCAGCTTCAATTTCGATACCGTCCGCTACGAGTTCTATCGCGACCGCGACGTCGCCTTCGAAGGCTTCACGGGCAAAAACTATCTCTATCGCGAGGAACTCACCGCCCGCATCTGGGCGACGCGCTATGATTTTCCCGCGATCAAGGACGGCCGCGTCAAGCGCGAGCTGTTGCCGGACGAGACGCCGTCGGGCGCGCAGGGCTGGTTCATCAACATGCGCCGCGACAAGTTCAAAGACCCGCGCGTGCGCGAGGCGCTGATCTATGCCTTCGATTTCGAGTGGACCAACAAGACCATCATGTACGGCGCCTATGCGCGCACCCATTCGCCGTTCCAGAATTCGGACATGATGGTCTCCGGCCCGCCGTCGCCGGAAGAGCTGGCGCTGCTGGAGCCGTTCCGCGGCCAGGTGCCGGACGAGGTGTTCGGCATGCCCTTCGTGCCGCCGGTGTCGGACGGTTCGGGACAGGACCGGGCGCTGCTGCGCAAGGCGGCGCAATTGCTGGGCGAGGCCGGCTGCGTGGTCAAGGACGGCAAACGGCTGTTGCCGAACGGCGAGCCTTTCACCATCGAATTCCTCAACGACGAAGCCTCGATCCAGCCCCATCACGGGCCGTACATCAAGAACCTTGCCGTGCTCGGCATCGACGCCACCTTCCGGCTGATCGATGCCGTGCAGTATCGCGCGCGGCTGGAGGATTTCGATTTCGACATGACCATCCAGCGCTTCTCGATGTCGGCGACCCCTGGCGATATCATGCGGGCGTTCTTTTCGTCGCAGGCCGCCAACACCAAAGGCTCCTATAACCTCGCAGGCATTTCCAGCCCGGTGATCGATGCGTTGGTCGAGAAGATCATCGCCGCCGAGACCAGGGCGGAACTGACCACCGCCTGCCGCGCTTTCGACCGCGTGTTCCGTGCCGGGCGCTACTGGGTGCCGCAATGGTACGCCAACACGCACAAGGTGGCCTATTGGGACCTGTTTGCCCATCCGCCGAAGCCGGCACGCTACGCGCAAGGCGTGGGAGCGCCAGAGAACTGGTGGATCGACCCGGCCAAGGCCGGCAACGCCGAACAGGCGAAGTAAGACATGACCGCCTATATCGCCCGCCGCATTCTCTTGATGGTGCCGACGCTGCTCGGCATCCTCTTCGTGTCCTTTGTTGTCGTGCAGTTCGCGCCGGGCGGACCGGTCGAGCGTGTGCTGGCGCAGCTCTCCGGCGCCGATACCGGCGGCACCTCGCGGGTTTCGGGTTCATCCGGCGGCGATTTTGCCGCGCGCGCGCCGGGCGGCGCCTCGGCAGACGCCGTCAACTCGAAGTACCGCGGCGCGCAGGGCCTCGATCCGGCCTTCATCAAGAATCTCGAAAAGCAGTTCGGCTTCGACAAGCCGGCGCCCGAGCGCTTCGCGCTGATGGTATGGAATTTCGCCCGCTTCGATTTCGGCAAGAGCTATTTCCGCGACGTCAGCGTGATCCAGCTCATCAAGGAGAAGCTGCCGGTGTCGATGTCGCTCGGCATCTGGATGACGCTGCTGACCTATCTGATCTCGATCCCGCTCGGCATCCGCAAAGCCGTGCAGGACGGCTCGCGGTTCGATACCTGGACCTCGGCGGTGATCATCGTCGGCTTTGCGATTCCTGGCTTTCTGTTCGCGATCCTGTTGATCATCCTGTTCGCCGGCGGCTCGTTCTTCAACGTGTTCCCGTTGCGCGGATTGACCTCGGACGGCTGGTCGCAATTCCCCTGGTACTGGAAGATCCTCGACTATTTCTGGCACATCACGCTGCCCTTGATCTCGATGGCGCTCGGGGCGTTTGCCACCATGACGCTCTTGACCAAGAACTCGTTCCTGGACGAGATCCGCAAGCAATATGTCATGACCGCGCGCGCCAAGGGCTGCAGCGAGACGCAGGTGCTGTACGGCCACATCTTCCGTAACGCGATGCTGATCGTGATCGCCGGCTTCCCGAGCGCGTTCATCCACGCCTTCTTCTCCGGCTCGCTTTTGATCGAGACCATCTTCTCGCTCGACGGGCTCGGCCTGCTCGGCTTTGAGAGCGTCCTGAACCGCGACTATCCGGTGGTGTTCGGCACGCTGTTCATCTTTTCGCTGGTCGGCCTGGTCGTGAACCTGATCTCCGATCTCGCTTACATGTGGATCGATCCCCGGATCGATTTCGAGGCGAGGGAAGTCTGATGACGATGCTCGCGCCCCAACCCGTCGAGACCACCACGCAATCGCCGCTCGGCGAGGCCGTGCCGCCGAGCCGCCATCCCTTCGAGCCGTCGCCGCTCAACAAGCGCCGCTGGCAGAACTTCAAGGCCAACCGCCGGGGCTACTGGTCGTTCTGGATCTTCCTGGTGCTGTTCGTGGTCTCGCTGTTCGCCAATTTCATTGCGAATGATCGCCCGCTGATGGTCAGATATGACGGCCGGTTCTATTGGCCGGTGCTCTTCAACTATGCGGAGACGACGTTCGGCGGCGATTTCGAGACCACGGCTGACTACCGCGATCCCTACTTGCAGAAGCAGATCGCGGCCAAGAGCGGCACCATCATCTGGCCGCCGATCCGCTATTCCTACGACACCCACAATCTCGATCTGCCGACCCCGGCGCCGTCGAAGCCGACCTGGCTGCTGACCGAAGAGCAGTGCAAGGAGGTGGTCGAGAGGAAGCATCTCAGCGGCTGCCGCGACCTCGAATACAACTGGCTCGGCACCGACGACCAGGGCCGCGACGTGGTCGCGCGCCTGATCTACGGTTTCCGGATTTCGGTGCTGTTCGGCCTCACGCTGACCATCCTGTCCTCGATCATCGGCGTCGCCGCCGGCGGCGTGCAGGGCTATTTCGGCGGCTGGATCGATCTCACCTTCCAGCGCCTGATCGAGGTCTGGACCGCGATCCCCTCGCTCTATCTGCTTCTGATCATCTCCGCGGTGCTGCCGCCGGGCTTCTTCATCCTGCTCGGCATCCTCCTGTTGTTCTCCTGGGTGTCGCTGGTCGGCCTGGTGCGTGCGGAATTCCTGCGCGGGCGCAATTTCGAGTACATCCAGGCGGCGCGCGCGCTCGGCGTCTCCAATGCGGTGATCATGTTCCGCCACCTGTTGCCGAACGCGATGGTGGCGACCATGACCTTCCTGCCGTTCATCGTCTCGTCCTCGGTGATGACGCTGACCGCGCTGGACTTCCTGGGCTTCGGCCTGCCGCCTGGCTCGCCTTCGCTCGGCGAGTTGCTGGCGCAGGGCAAGGCCAATGTGCAGGCGCCGTGGCTCGGCTTCACCGGCTTCTTCTCGGTCGCGATCATGCTCTCGCTCCTGATCTTCATCGGCGAGGCCGCGCGCGACGCCTTCGACCCACGCAAGACGTTCAGGTAGAGGGCAGCATCATGGACGCCATCAACCAGCCGCTGCTCGATGTCCGCGACCTCTCGGTCGCGTTCGGCCCGTCGATCGCGGTCGACCATGTCTCGTTCTCGATCAAGCGTGGCGAATGCCTCGCGCTGGTCGGCGAATCCGGCTCGGGCAAGTCCGTCAGCGCGCTGTCGGTCCTGAAATTGCTGCCCTATCCGGCCGCGTCGCATCCTTCCGGCACCATCCGCTTCAAGGGCCGTGACCTTCTTACCGCCTCGGAGCGAGAGATGCGCGAGGTGCGGGGCAACGACATCTCGATCATCTTCCAGGAGCCGATGACCTCGCTCAATCCGCTCCACACCATCGAGGGGCAGATCGGCGAGATCCTGTCGCTGCACAGCGGCGTGCGCGGCGCGGCGGCGCGGGCGCGCACCATTGAGCTCCTGACGCAGGTCGGCATTCCCGAGCCCGAGACGCGGCTGCAAAGCTATCCGCATCAGCTCTCCGGCGGCCAGCGCCAGCGGGTGATGATCGCGATGGCGCTCGCCAATGAGCCCGACCTTTTGATCGCGGACGAGCCGACGACGGCGCTCGACGTCACCGTGCAGGCGCAGATCCTGGCGCTGCTGGCCGAGATCCGCACCCGGCTCGGCATGAGCATGCTGTTCATCACCCATGATCTCGGTATCGTCCGCCGCATCGCTGACACCGTCTGCGTCATGAATGGCGGCAAGATCGTCGAGCACGGCCCGGTCGAGCAGGTCTTCACCGCGCCCAAGCATCCCTATACGCGCGATCTTCTCGCCGCAGAGCCGAAGCCCGATCCGGCGCCGCCACGCCCGGACCAGCCGGTGGTGATCTCGGCGGATGATCTGAAGGTCTGGTTCCCGATCAAGCGCGGATTGCTGCGCTCTACTGTCGGTCATATCAAGGCGGTCGACGGCGTCAGCATCGCGGTACGCAAGGGCGAGACGCTCGGCGTGGTCGGCGAATCCGGCTCCGGCAAGACCACGCTCGGGCTCGCGCTGCTGCGGTTGATCTCCTCCGACGGGCCGATCGTGTTTTTAGGGAGCAACATCCAGGGCCTGCGCTTCAAGCAGATGCGCCCGTTCCGCCGCGACATGCAGATCGTGTTCCAGGATCCGTTCGGCGCGCTGAGCCCGCGTATGTCGGTCGGCGACATCGTGGCCGAAGGGCTGACGGTTCATCAGCGCCAGTTATCGGCCGAAGAGCGCGAGGCGCGGGTGATCAAGGCTCTGACGGATGTCGGCCTCAAGCCGGAATGGCGCTTCCGCTACCCGCATGAGTTCTCCGGCGGCCAGCGCCAGCGCATCTCGATCGCGCGCGCGGTGGTGCTGGAGCCGAATTTTGTGGTGCTGGACGAGCCGACCAGCGCGCTCGACATGCTGTTCCAGGCGCAGATGGTCGACCTCTTGCGCGAATTGCAGCGCAAGCGCGACCTCACCTACATGTTCATCTCGCACGATTTGCGCGTGGTGGCTTCGCTCGCCAGCCATCTGATCGTGATGAAATCCGGCAAGGTCGAGGAGGAGGGGCCGGCCTCCGAGCTGTTCAAGAACCCGAAGAGCGACTACACCCGCGCCCTCTTCGCCGCCGCCTTTCGCCTGGAGACGGCAGGCAACGGTGCGGTGGCGACCTGAGTGGCAGTTGGGCCTCATGGTTCGAGACGGCGCTGCGCGCCTCCTCACCATGAGGGGCGGGCAGTTTAGCCTGCGGCAACGTCTGACCGTCCCGAGAGCACCGTGTTTCCCCTCATCCTGAGGAGCCGCGAAGCGGCGTCTCGAAGGATGAGGCCCCCGTGCTCGACACGCATTGGCGTCGTAGCCCGGGTGGAGCGTCAGCGTAACCCGGGGCCGCTGGTGGATGTTGACGCAGTTGTCCCGGGTTGCGCTGCGCTCCACCCGGGCTGCGAGTTAAAGCCGCTTGATCGCGACCACTTCGCTGCCGGCCGCCTTGATGCGGGCGATGGCCTCCGTAGTGCGCTCGATCACGGTTGCCATGTGATGCGCATTGGCGTGCACGATCGTTGTCGCATCGCGCACGATGGCGACATGGCCCTTCCAGAAGATCAGGTCGCCGCGCTGCAGCTTCCTTGTTTCCGCCGCGCTCAGCTCGCGCCCGAGGCCTTCCTGCTGCATGTCGCTGTCGCGCGGGCAGCCGGTGCCGGCGGCGGTCAGCGCGACCTGCACCAGGCCGGAGCAATCGATGCCGAGGCTGCTCTTGCCGCCCCAGAGATAAGGCGTCCCGATGAAACGTTCGGCCACAGTGACGAAATCATCCTCGATCGCGTCGATGCCGCCGACATGGCGGCGCGGCAGGTGCCAGCCTTCGCGTGTCACCGCAAACACGCCGTCTTCGCGCGCGACGTTCAGCCGGGCGCCGAGCGGCAGCGTCTCGACCGGCGGCAGCTTGATCGAGGGGCCGGGAAAGGCGAAGGTCCGCAGCGCCGTCACCTTGTGGGTCGGCGCGGCGGAAGGTTTTGCCAGCGCGGCATCGGGCAGCCAGCCGACATAGCCGTCGCTGCCAAGCTGGGCCCAGGCGAATCCCTCGCTGTTGCGGTCATAGATGGTGACGCGCTCGCCCTTCAGGGCCTGCGTCAGCAGCGTGGCGTCGGAGCGTGGCGCCTCGCGGAGCGGCGCGAGTGCGTGCGCGATCTCGAACTCCTCGCCGGCAACGAAGCGCTCAGCGCTCACCCTGCCTTCGAGGTATTTCGCGGCGATGTCGCCGCGGGAAGGTGTCAGGCGCGGATCATCCATAGCGCTGGCTCAACAGTTTGTAGATCGCGCGCGCCGCCTGGCATTCGCCGCCTTCGGGCCGCGCCGGTTTCGCGCTGGGAGTCCAGCCGTAGATATCGACATGCAGCCAGCGTTTGGCGTGCTCGACAAAGCGTTGCAGGAACAGCGCGCAGGTGACCGAACCGGCGAACGTGCCCGACGGCGCATTGGTGATATCGGCGGTCTTCGAATCCAGCCAGGCATCGTAGGCGGGCCATAGCGGCATGCGCCACAACGGATCGTGCTCGGACTTGGCGTGGGCCGCAACTTCCGCGGCTAGCGTATCATCCTGCGTGTAAAAGGGCGGCAGGTCCGGCCCCAGCGCCACGCGCGCGGCGCCCGTGAGCGTGCCGAGGTCGATCAGGAGATCCGGCTTCTCCTCGTCGGCGAGTGCCAGCGCATCGGCGAGCACCAGCCGTCCCTCGGCGTCGGTATTGCCGATCTCGACCGTCAGCCCCTTGCGCGAGGTGAAGATGTCGAGCGGGCGGAAAGCGTTGCCCGCGACCGCGTTCTCGACCGCAGGGATCAGCACGCGCAGCCTTATCTTGAGCTTCGCGTCCATCACCATCTGCGCAAGCGCAAGCACATTGGCGGCACCGCCCATGTCCTTCTTCATGATGAGCATGCCGCTCGATGGTTTCAGGTCGAGCCCGCCGGTATCGAAGCAAACGCCCTTGCCGACCAGCGTCACCTTGGGGTGATCGGGGTCACCCCAGGTGAGATCAATCAGCCGCGGCGCGCGGCTCGAGGCCATGCCGACGGCGTGGATCAGCGGAAAATTCTGTCGCACGAGCTCGTCGCCCGTGATGCAGTTGAACGTGGCGCCGAACCGCGACGCTATCTGTTCCGCCGCCTGCGCCAGCTCCTGCGGCCCCATGTCGTTCGAGGGCGTGTTGATGAGGTCGCGCGCCAGGCATGCGGCCTCCACCATGCGCGCCAGGTCTGCCGCATCAACGCCATCCGGCGGCACCAGCCGCACGTCGGGCATTTCCGCCTTGCGATAGCGGCGGAAGCGGTAGCTGCCGAGCGCAAAGGCGAGTGCGGCGAGCCGCGTATCGTGCGGCGCATTGGCGAAGCGGTAGACGCCTGATGGCAGCAATCCGGGCAGGCTGCCCGGCCGGAATGGATCATGCGACCGGCTTGCCTCATCCTCAAGTCCGAACAGCACCTGCGCGAGCGAACCGTCAGGCGCCGGCAGCGCCAGATATTTGCCGGGCTTGGCCGCAAAGCCATTGGCCTGCGCGAAGTGCCGCGCATGCGCGGGAAGCGTCTCGCGGATCTGCTCCCAATTCGTCTTGGTGATGAACGTGATGGGAATGGCGTTCGACGCGGATGCGGTTTCGAAGATGGATGGCATGCGGCTCTCATCAAATGGCAGGGGCCTTGAATCTTACTTGGGCGTGATCTCTTCGGAAAACCGGCCTCCACTTTTCCGGATCACGCCAGTTAACCAGACGTTAGGGTTAACAGTCTATTGCTGGTGCATTCGGCTCGATCTTTTCGCGCGAAATTGTGAGTTAAAGCGCTATGCGTCGACAGTCCAGTCTTGCCCGCGCGCTCGCGTCGGCTGCCCTTTCGGCGCTGCTGGCGGCAAGTCTTGGCGGCTGCCAGACGCTCTCCGATGTCGCGGGCTCGCTGACCCCACGGACGAGGACCGCCGCCGCAGCTGCGCCGGATGACCCGCGCCGCGCCGTCGAATTCTATGGCGAGCGCTATCGCGCCAACCCGAAGGATGTCGAAGCCGCGATCGGCTACGGTCAGGCGCTGCGTACGACCGGACAACGGGCGCAGGCGGTCGCAATGCTGGAGCAGGCCACCATCGCCAATCCCGGCAACCGGCCGCTGCTCGCAGCCTACGGCCGGGCGCTTGCCGACAACGGCAATGCGCAGGCGGCGTTCGACGTGCTGAGCCGCGCGCACTCCCCCGACAATCCCGATTGGCGCATCCTGTCGGTGCAGGGAACCACGCTCGACAGGCTTGGCCGGCATGACGAGGCGCGCCGCTATTATGCGAGCGCGCTGCGCCTCGCTCCGGACGAGCCGTCGGTGCTGTCTAATCTCGGCCTGTCCTACATGCTGAGCCGCGACCTGCCCAAGGCCGAAGAGAATCTGCGCCGCGCCTATGCCAGCAGCCGCGCCGACAGCCGGGTGCGGCAGAACCTTGCCCTGGTGGTCGGCCTGCAAGGGCGGTTCGCGGAAGCCGAGAATATCGTCAAGGCCGATCTGCCGGCCGAGGAAGCGGCCGCCAATGTCGCCTACCTCCGCGACATGCTAAAGGGCCGGGACAATCCACGGATTGCTGCGGCGAAACCGGTGCCGATCGTCGCGCGCGACGACTGATCCGTCTCAGGCGGTGTAGCTTAAGATACCTCTCTCGGGCCACACAATCGGTTCAGTGCATCGCCGCCATGACCTTGATGACGGCCGGGCCGAGAATGACGATGAAGAGGCAGGGCAGGAAGAAAAGGATCATCGGCACCGTCAGTTTCGGCGGCAGCGACGCGGCTTTCTTCTCGGCCTCGGCCATACGCATGTCGCGATTCTCCTGCGCCATCACGCGGAGGCTCTGGCCGAGCGGCGTGCCGTAACGCTCGGACTGCTGCAGCGCCAGGCAGACCGATTTTACGCTCTCGAGCCCGGTGCGCGTGGCGAGGTTTTCATAGGCCGTCTTGCGGTCCTGCAGGTAGGAGAGCTCCGCCGTGGTGAGCGTGAACTCTTCCGACAGCGCCACCGATTGTCCGACGATCTCGGTTGCGACTTTCCTGAAAGCGACTTCGACCGACATGCCGGATTCGACGCAGATCAAGAGCAGGTCGAGCGCGTCGGGAAAGGCGCGCCTGATCGAAAGCTGACGCTTGGTGATGGCGTTCTTCAGGAACAGCATGGGCGCCTGCAGCCCGAGATACGCCGCGCCGAGGCAGATACCGATCTTCGTCAGCAGTGACGTTTGCAGTTGCGCGATTACGAAAACATACAGTGCGGCGCCGACCAGCATCACGATCGGCGTCAGAGCGCGGAAGAACAGAAAGGTGACATAAGGAGCGTTGCCGCGATAGCCCGCCATGACGAGCTTCTCGCGAGCGCTCTCCTGCGCCACCCATTTGCTCAGGTTGAAGTCTTCCACGACCTTGGAGACCATCTGCTTCGGCGCCTGCCGCAGCGACGCCTTTTCCGATTTGGCCAGCCGCTCGCGCTCGCGCTGGCGGATGCGCTCGCGTTCGCTCGCCACTGCCTTCATTCGCTTCTGCAGGTTCTCGCCGGCGAACAACGGCATGATCAGCGAGTAGCAGGTCGCGCTCACGGCGATCGCCGCGAGCAGCATGGTCATGAACCTGACGTCGTGGAGCTTGCTGGCCAGAAGATCAATCATGCTTCACCCGTCAGAAATCGAAATTGATCATCTTCTTCATCACGAAGATGCCGATGCTCATCCAGACCAGACAGGCTACCAACATCAATTGACCGGTCGGATGGGTCCACAGCAGCGAGATGTATTGGGGCGTCGTGATATAGACGAGCAGCATAACGGTCGGGGGCAGTGCGCCGATGATACCCGCGGAAGCCTTGGCTTCCATCGACATCGCCTTGATCTTCTCTTTCATCTTCTTGCGGTCGCGCAGCACCCTGGAGAGGTTGCCAAGCGCTTCCGAGAGATTGCCGCCGGATTTCTGCTGGATCGAGACCACGATGCCGAAGAAATTCGCTTCGGGCACCGGCATGCTCTCGTAGAGGCGGGCGCAGGCATCGCCGAGCGGCATGCCGATGGTCTGTGTCTCGATGATTGCCTTGAACTCGCTCTTGAGCGGTTCAGGCGAGTCGCTGGCGACCACCTTGAGCGATTCAAACAGCGGCAGGCCGGCCTTGATGCCGCGCACGATCACGTCGACGGCGTCGGGGAGCGCCTTCAGGAACGCCGCTTCGCGGCGCTTTTTCAGGAAGCCGAGCAGCCAGCGCGGCAGTCCGAAGCCGGCGGCGAAGGCAATGCCTACTGAGCCCAACAGTCCGCCGCTGATCATGTAGGAGAGCACGAAGCCGATCGCTGCAAGGATGGCGGAAACGATCCAGAACTTCTGAGGCGTCCAGTCGAGGCCAGCCTGGGTCAGGCGCTTGCTCAGCGAGACCTTCGCCTCCTTCTGCCGGCGCGCGTCGAGCTCGCGCAAGGTCCCTTCGACCTGCTCGCGGCGCGAACGCTGGGTCCGTTCGGCCTGCCGCGTGGTTGCGGGTTCGGAGCGGCCGATGGAGGCGCGGCGCGCTTCCGCCTGCTTCTCCCCCGACAGCAACGGATAGAGGAAGACCCAGCCGAGGCCGCCGACGGCGGTTGCGGCGAGGAAGGCGAGGGCGAGCAATTGCAGGTTCATCATCGGCTTCCTTATGCCGGCGGCGGCGCTTCGGCGGCGTCGAGCGCGGCGGCGAGGCGATTCTCCTCGTTATAGTAGCGGGCGCGCTCCCAGAATTTCGGCCGGCCGATGCCAGTCGAGCGATGCCGGCCGATGATCTTGCCGTTGGCGTCCTCGCCGACGATGTCGTACAGGAAGATGTCCTGCGTGATGATGGTGTCGCCCTCCATGCCCATCACCTCGGTGATGTGGGTGATGCGGCGGGAGCCGTCGCGCAGGCGCGCCGCCTGGATGATGACGTCGATCGAGGCGCAGATCATCTCGCGAATGGTGCGCGAGGGCAGCGAGAAGCCGCCCATCGTGATCATGGATTCGCAGCGCGACAGTGCCTCGCGCGGGTTGTTGGCGTGCAGCGTGCCCATCGAGCCGTCGTGGCCGGTGTTCATCGCCTGCAACAGGTCGAACGCCTCGGGTCCGCGGACTTCGCCGACGATGATGCGCTCAGGGCGCATACGCAGGCAGTTGCGGACCAGTTCGCGCATCGTGACCTGGCCTTCGCCTTCGATATTAGGCGGCCTGGTTTCCAGCCGCACCACATGCGGCTGCTGCAGCTGCAGCTCGGCGGCGTCCTCGCAGGTAATGATGCGTTCGTCGTGCTCGATATAGTTGGTCAGGCAGTTGAGCAGCGTGGTCTTGCCGGAGCCGGTGCCGCCGGAGATCAAGACGTTGCAGCGGACGCGGCCGATAATCTGCAGAATGCTCGCGCCATCCGGCGAGATCGCGCCGAACTTGACGAGCTGCTCCAGTGTCAGCTTGTCCTTCTTGAATTTGCGGATGGTGAGCGCGGGTCCATCGATCGCGAGCGGCGGCACGATGGCGTTGACGCGCGAGCCGTCGGCGAGGCGGGCGTCGCAGATCGGCGAAGATTCGTCGACGCGGCGGCCGACCTGGCTGACGATGCGCTGGCAGATGTTGAGAAGCTGCTGGTTGTCGCGGAAGCGGATGCCGGTGCGCTGGATCTTGCCGGCGACCTCGATGTAAACCGTGCCGGCGCCGTTGACCATGATGTCGGCGATGTCGTCGCGCGACAACAGCGGTTCCAGCGGGCCGTAGCCGAGCACGTCGTTGCAGATGTCGTCGAGCAGGTCTTCCTGCTCGGCGATCGACATCACGATGTTCTTGATCGCGATGATCTCGTTGACGATGTCGCGGATTTCCTCGCGCGCGGAATCGCCGTCGAGCTTGGCGAGCTGAGCGAGGTCGATTGCCTCGATCAGCGCGCCGAAGATGGTGGCCTTGACCTGGTAGTAAGTGTCGGATCGGCGCGTGTCGACGGTCGGCGTCGGCGGCGGCTTGGGCGGGGCGATCGGGGGCGAAGGCATGGTCGGAGGAGCCATCTCGCGCGCCGGCGCGGCTGCGGCCGAAGGTTCCGGCGCGTGAACGGCGGGCCTCAATGCCCGCACTTCACTGTCATTTGCGCTACGCTTGCCAAACACGACTCTACTCCAGACCGGCTATTTCGCCCGCAGCTTCTCCAGCAAGGGCGACAGGAACGACCCTTTGGTTTTTTTGGTCTCGCCGCGGCCGGTCAGCCGCTGCGCGATCTGCAGGAACATCTCGATGGTGCGATGATTGGCGGAGATCTCCGCGATCATCTGGCCGTTATTGGCGGCCGAGCCGAAGATCTGCGGATCGAACGGAATCGTCGCGATCGGCTCGGCCTCGATTGCCTTGGCGAATTCGGCGGCGTTGATCTCGGGGCGCTTCGGCACGCCGACCTGGTTGAGGCAATAGAGCGGCGCGCGGTCGTTCGGCCGCGAGGCCTTCAAGAGGTCGACCAGGTTCTTGGTGTTGCGCAGGTTGGCAAGGTCGGGGACTGCGACCACCAGGATGTCGTCGGCGGCGATCAGCGCCCGCTTGGTCCAGCCCGACCATTGGTGCGGGACGTCGAGCACGGTGCAGGGCATGGTGGTGCGAAGCGTGTCGAAGATCGCATCGAACGCCTCGGCGCCGAAATCGTAGACGCGGTCGAGCGTGGCGGGCGCCGCGAGCAGACTCAAGTGATCGGTGCATTTCGACAGCAGCCGGTCGATGAAGGCGGTGTCGACACGGTCGGGCGAGAACACGGCCTCGGCGATCCCCTGCGGCGGATCCTGGTTGTAGTCGAGGCCGGCCGTGCCGAAGGCGAGATCGAGATCGGCGACGACGGAATCCAGCGCCAGGTCGCGCGCGATCGCCCAGGCGACGTTGTGCGCCACGGTGGACGCGCCGACACCACCCTTGGCGCCGACCACGGCCAGGATGCGCCCGACCGCCTTGGCCTCGGGCGCCGAGAACAGGTTGCAGACCGAGCGCACCACGTCGATGGTGACAACAGGCGCGATCATGTAGTCGCTGACGCCGCGGCGCACCAGCTCGCGATAGAGCGCGACATCGTTGAGGCGGCCGATCACGATCACGCGCGTGCCGGCGTCGCAGACCGCGGCGAGTTGGTCGAGACCGGCGAGGATGTCGCTATTGGTTCCGGTTTCCAGGATGATGACGTTTGGCGTCGGCGCCGAGCGATAGGCCTCGATGGCGGCGGCCATGCCGCCCATCTGGATCTTCAGATGCGCCTTGGCGAGCCTGCGGTCCTCGCCGGCTGACTGCACCGCGGCGGCGGTCTCCACCGTATCGCAGAACGCCTGCACCGACACCCGCGGCGCCGGGGCAATATGCTCCTCCACCTGCGACGGGACGTCAGGCTGGGCGTCGGAGTTCTGGCGCGCGTAACTGATCATTTGCCGAGATTGCTCAGTTTGGCCGCGTCGGCCTCGGGATAGGTCGTCGTTGTCGCCACGCCCTTGCGGTACTTTTCGAAGGCCACGTCACGCCGCTCGGTGTAAGGCGGCGTCTCCGCGCGCGGTTGCACCAGATCGCTCGGATTGTCGACCATGGAGGCGAGGTTGCGCTGGCTGGCGCAGCCGAAATTGTAATAGGGCTTGTTGTCGAAATAGCTCTTGTTGTTGATCGACGGTCCGAGGTCCTCCGGCCAGGTGCCGCATGGGCCGGCCACCGCCGAGATCCGCGCATAGTTGATACGGATCGCCGCGAAATGGCGCGGATCCTCGGGACGATACTGGCGCACGGCGACCGCGCGCGGTGGCACGCCGGCGGCGGCGAAGGTCGCCTGGATCTCGCGTAGGGACTCGGCGGCGGCGCGCGCATTCCGCGTGCCGAGCGGCGTGTCGATGCTGATCGCGCCGGTGCCTTCGCGCAGCCAGGTCTGCGCCAGCCCCATCACGTCGGCGCGCTGTTCGGCGGTGAGGCCGCCGCGACCGCTGCCGACGAACACCACGATGGAGCGGTCGGCTTCCTGGACCGCGATCGGATGACGCAGGCGATAATCGTCGGGAAAGCTCGCCAGCGGCGAATCTTCCGTGTGCCGACAGGCGCCGAGCGCCACCGCAATGCCGATCAGCGCCCCGAGGCGAGCGAGGGTGCGGTTGCGATCGGCGGATCGTTTGGATGTCAGCTTGGGTGTCATCGTCCCGCCTCAGTCGGTAATGAAGCCGTAAGTGCCACGGTAATTTCGCCCCGGCTCGGTACGGCCCGGCACGCCATAGATGCGATTGATGCTGCCGAGGAAGTCCGCTTGCGGGTCGGATGCATTGGCAAAACCATCGTCCGGCCGCGACAGGTCCTTCTGCGCGACCGCGCGCACGACATAGGGGGTCACCAGCACCATCAGCTCGGTCTGGTTGTTGACGAAGTCGCGGCTGCGGAACAGCGTGCCGAGGATCGGCAGTTGGGCAAGGCCCGGAAAACCGTTGATCGCCTGCTTGGTCTGCTCCTGGATCAGGCCGGCCATCGCCATCGCGCCGCCGGAGGGGATTTCCAGGGTCGTTTCCGCGCGGCGGGTCTTGATCGAGGGAATGGTCAGCGCGTTGACCTGATTGGCGGTGACGGATTGCGAGATCGTGATCGAATTGTCGTTCGACAGTTCGGACACCTCGGTCATCACCCGCAGGCTGATGCGGCCCTCGGTCAGCACGATCGGCGTGAAGTTCAGCGAGATGCCGAATTTCTTGAACTGGATCTGCGTTGTACAGACATGGGTTGTGGGGTCGCAGGAGTAGCCCGCTGGAATTGGGAATTCGCCGCCCGCGATGAAGGTCGCGGACTCTCCGGAGATGGCCGTCAGATTCGGCTCGGCCAGCGTCCGCACCACGCCCGCGCTTTCCATCGCGCGCAGCGTCGCCCTCACCGAGGGGGTGGCGCCGAACGAGGTTGTCGCCGTGTTGTCGGGCACCAGCGCGCGGCCATAGGCGGTGAAGGGATTGGCGTTGCTGAAATTCACCACCGCCGTGCCGTAGTTCAGGTTGGCGGTGAGATCGATGCCGAGCTGCTTGACGATGGAGCGTGCGACCTCGGCGACGGTGACCTTGAGCATCACCTGGTCGCGGCCGCGGACCACGATCGAATTGACCACCTTTTCAGGGCCGCCGGCAAGCCGCGCGGCGAGATCGCCGGCCTGCTGCGCCTCGATCGGGCTCGAAGCCGTGCCGGTCAGCACCACGCCGTCGCCGACGCCGTCGATCTGGATGTCGGCATTCGGCAACGCCTGGCGGAGCGCGGCGCGTAGCCCATTGAGGTCGCGCTTCACGGCGATGTCATAGGCGGCGATCTGTGCGCCGGCGGAATCGAAGAACACGATGTTGGTCTGGCCGAT
The DNA here is from genome assembly GCF_055413685.1 of Bradyrhizobium sp. LeoA1Lang. Classification (NCBI taxonomy): domain Bacteria; kingdom Pseudomonadati; phylum Pseudomonadota; class Alphaproteobacteria; order Hyphomicrobiales; family Nitrobacteraceae; genus Bradyrhizobium; species Bradyrhizobium sp. LeoA1Lang. Next base: position 27,261 of record NZ_JBVAPG010000018.1, read on the forward strand.
CGCGGCGCCGATGATATAGGCGCGCTGCGACGAGCGGATCACGGCATTGGCGATCTTGGGATCGGCTACCAGTACATCCTTGATATCGCGGGGCAGGTCGACCACGACCGATTTGCCGACCCCGAGCGACAGGAAGCGCGCGTTGGCCTGGCCGTCCGCCGTTGGCGGCGCCGTGACGCGGTAATCGCTCGCCACCACCGGCGTCAGGGCCGGGTTGAGCGCGAACGCAACGGCGGCCGAAAACGACAGGGCGCGAACGACGAAAGCCCGCAGCATCGATCGATTCCCCCAGCCTCTCATTCCCCGCGCCCTTTCGCTCACTTCTGTACCGTTTGCGGACTGGCGATGCCGTAGCGGATGACGTTGATGGTTTGGCCACGCCTGCGCATTTGATTGTCGGCGTTGGCTTCGACGATATTGACGTCGGCGATGCTGCGCAGCGCCAGCGTCAGCGTGCCGCTCTGGCGGGCACGTGCCAGCGTCTCCGCCTGTTCGGGCTTGAGCTCGAGTGTCACGGTCTTGCCGATCAGCGCGCTGGTGCCGTCCTTTTCCTTCGGCGCCTGGTCGATCGCAAGCACGCGGACATTGCTCAGGATGATCTCCGAATTGACGACGTCGGGGCCATTGCTGTCCGGATTCTTGCTGCGTTTGGAGAGAATGACGTCGACCCGGTCGTTCGGCAGGATGAAGCCGCCGGCAGCGGTCTCCGGCGAGATTTCGGTCGATATCGCGCGCATGCCGGACGGCAGGATCGCGGCCATGAAGCCGCTGCCATCGGCTCTTACCAACTTCTGCTCGCGGATCGGCTCGCCGGCGATAAAGGGCGCTCGCGCAATTGAGCCGATGGCGTCCTTCATGGCATCGGCCTTACTGTCGCGCCGCATGAACGAGCTGCTCGCGCTCGAGGCCGGCCAGCTCTGCCACTGCAAGTCGTCGGCCTTGACCGACTGGCCGAGGCCGATATCGGACTTCGCGACCAGGATGTCGACGGTCGGCAGTTGCGCCACCGGCTCGGTCTTGGGAGCGGGTCGGTCGCCACCTCCGCTCGCCAGATACAGCGCCGCGAGGCCGGCAACGCCGGCAATAGCCAGGACCACGATGCGGGCGGTATTCATTACGCTTCACTTTCCACAGGACGACGCGACGGTTCCCGCCGCTGTGATCGGCAGTTGACCAGCTATTCGTCAAAGCATGGTTAATGAGGCGTATCTAAATCGCCTTAACGGGCAGTTACTTCTGCCCGTTCAACGCGTTGCGAAATGCGCCACGTCGACCGCCTTCATCCAGTCGGTCTCGGGATAGATCACGAGCGCGCCAAGCGCGAGCGCGATGCCATAAGGGATGCCGGTCTCCTTGGCGTGCAGCCGCAGCAGCCAGGCTTGGCTCAGCAGCGGGTAGGGCAGCGGCCATCGTCGAAACTGCAGCAGAAGCAGCGTCAGTGCGCCACCGAACAGGGACGCATAGAGCAGATAGGGCAGCAGATGGTCGAAGCCGAGCCAGAGCGCGGCGCCGGCCGCAACCTTGGCGTCGCCGCCGCCAATCCAGCCGAACGCAAAGCAGGCAAATCCGGCCGCGAGCACGGCGGCGCCGGCGCCGGCATGTGAAAGCACCTCGTGGAGCCCCATGCCGCTCGCGAGCGCGAGCACGACAAACCCCGCCATGAGCGCCAGCGACACGCGGTTTGAAATTGTCATGCTGACAAGGTCGCTTGCTGCGGCGAACGCCATCAGTGCGGGAAACAGCAGCAGGCGAAGAATGTCGAGGATCATGTGATTACGCAGCCCGTGCGGTCCAGATGAGGTCGCCTCGAATCTAGCCGCGAGAGGTGAACAATCGGCGAAGGCAGCGTACTCACCATACTGCCGCTATCCGGCCGGCGAGCGTGACAACTGCCAGTATCAGGGCGACGCAGATGATCTGCGCGGACGCGTCGTTTGGATTACCTACCCGAAAGCAGGCCTTGGCTGCCGCAAGACGTGGAACAGTTGATCTACGCATGCTTTCCGCCGTCCAACTCGACGAATAAGACAAAGGCCCCGGATCGCCGGGGCCTTTGTGCGGGCCACATCGGCTGACTACTTCAGCCCCTCCGACACGGCCTGCAACTTGGTGTCGAGGCGAGTGCCGATGGTCGTAAGAGTGCCAATGATCACGACGGCAATGAGCGCGGCGATCAGACCGTACTCGATGGCGGTCGCGCCGGACTCGTCCTTAATGAAACGCGAAACGAGGTTCTTCATAGATTACTCCTGGTGTGCACGTGGCTGGTCGAACTATCGTTTGGTCACACCGGCGTTCTCAGCACCGTGACCATGCACGCGACCGTAGGGGTGCGACAATTGCGCAGCAGTTAATTCGATTGCAGAAAGATCGCCCCAAATTTGACAGTTCCGACGCAGAGTCAACGCGGGCTTAAGACGTTCGGTAAAACTTGAATCTTTTGGATGCCAACGTGATTGGATCAAACCCTGTATCGAGGTGCGCTCGGTTACGAGAGGATTGGGTAGGCGGCCGCGGCGATGCAGCGGGCAGGCCGCCCGTCCGCTCCGGAAACGAATGCGGGTGCAATTGCGGAAGCGCTTTTTGCACTTCGTTCATGAATTGTTGTCAGTTTAGCTCTGTCGGGCGCCGCTTCCGCTGCGTATCGCGGTTGCCGGCTTGTCAGTGTCCCGGGGTAGAGCATGTCGTTCAAGTCAGAGCGTATCCGTACGTTGGCGGGTCTCGCCTTCAGCCTTCTCGCAGCCGCCGTCACGGCCTGGCCTTCCGCGGGCTTTGCCGCGGCCGATCCTGATCGGATCGAGGTCAATGTCGACCAGGCCAAGCTCGTCAAGCTCCCGACCGGCATCGCCACCATCGTGGTCGGCAACCCCATGATCGCCGACGTGACGCTGCAGACCGGCGGCGTCGTGGTCGTCACCGGCAAGGGTTATGGCGCCACCAATTTCATCGCGATGGACCGCAACGGCCAGGTGCTGGTCGATCGCCAGATCCAGGTCCAGGGCCCGAGCGACCAGCTCGTCACCGTCTATCGCGGCATCGAGCGGGAATCCTATAGCTGCATGCCGACCTGCCAGCGCCGCGTGACGCTCGGCGATGGCGAGAACTACTTCAAGTCCGCGATCGATCAGGCCGGCACGCTCAGCACCCAGGCAAGCGGGCAGGGCGGGTCCGCCTCCAAATCGTCCAACTGACAAATCGTCCAACTGACGAAAGCTGCAGAGGCGTTGGTGGCGGCGTCCTTGCGCTGTCCCGTCCATACTTAACGCCGGCCTAACGGAACGGGTCGTGCCGTCTGGTTCCGGCGAAACATTTCGACAATCAGTTTCGGTTAGTCCTTGCGGGGTCATTCCCGCGAGACTCCCCCGATGCCGCAGCCCCTTGGCTCTTTCCGGAACCTGTTGCGCCGGTTTCGCCGCGATCGTCGCGGTGTAACCGCCGTCGAATTCGCCCTCGTCGCGCCGGTGTTCTTCGCGCTGTTGTTTGCGATCATCGAGACGGCGCTGGTCTTCTTCGCCAGCCAGGTGCTCGAGACGATCACCCAGGATACCGCGCGCATGGTCCAGACCGGCCAGGCGCAAAGCGGTTCGCTCAGTCAGGCGCAGTTCAAGGATCTAGTCTGCGGCCACAAGCTCAGTTTCATGTTCGACTGCAAAAACGGCATCTCTGTCGACGTTCGCAGCTACGCGCAGGCCAACGTGGTCAAGATTCCCAACCAGATCAATGGAAGCAGCACCTTCATCAATGACATGAAATATTGTCCTGGCCAGGACAGCAACATCGTCGTGGTCAGGTTGTTCTATGAGTGGCCGGTCTACATCATCAAAATCCTCAACGTCGGATACGATCTCGAATACGACCTGTCCAATCTCAACGGCAGCAAACGCCTGTTGTCGGGAACGGCGGTCTTCAAGAACGAGCCCTTTCCGACTGGTGGGGCGACGTGCTCATGAGCGAAGCAATGAGAATGAGTTTGCTCTCATCGACGTGGCGCGTGCGCCGCAAGATCGGCGATCTCGTGCGCGATTGCCGCGGCGTGGCGGCTGTCGAATTCGCGATGATCGTGCCCATCATGCTGGTGCTGTTCTTCGGAACGGTCGAGCTCAGCTCTGCCATCGCCATCAAGCGCAAGCTGACGCTGGTGGCACACGCGACGTCCGACCTGACCTCGCAATCGCCGGACAGCGTCAAGAACACGGATATGCAGAATGTCTTCGCCGCGAGCGGGGCAATCATGCTGCCCTATTCGCTGACGCCGTTGTCCGCGACCGTCTCGGAAATATTCATCGACAAGAACAAGATCGCGAAGATCCAGTGGAGCCAGTCGGCCACCGTCGCAATGGTCAGCGGCTCGCCACAGGCGACGCTCAAGGCTTCGCCGCACAACCGGGGGGATACGGTGACGGTTCCTGAGGGGTTGCTGATACCGAACACCTGGCTGATCTGGAGCGAGGTCAGCTACACCTACACGCCGACGGTCGGCTATGTGGTCAAGACCGACCTTTCGATGGAAGACGAGGCTTATACCCGCCCGAGGCACTCGACCTGCGTCGACTATCCTCCGCCCGCCAATGCCGGCAGCAGTTGCACGCCGGTTTCCTAGAGCGTGATGTCATTTGGTTGAATCGCGCGGCAGGTTCCGGTTCACCTCTCCCGCAAGCGGAGAGGTGGGGATTCAGCCTGATCGGATCATGCCTTAACGCGCGGTCTGCGCGCATAACCAAAACAAGAAGCCGCGCGGTGAGCGCGGCTTCTTTCTTATCTAATGCTCTTGCTTCCGAGCGCTTGACGCACTCGCTAACGCTGCGGACGCAGGCCCGTCGTCGGTCAGCCCGCCGAGCGCAGATTGTCGGCGGCGGATTTGCCGGAGCGACGATCGGACACGATCTCGTAGGAGATCTTCTGGCCTTCGCGCAGCGTGCCCAAGCCAGCGCGCTCGACAGCGCTGATGTGCACGAACACGTCGCTGCCGCCGTCATCGGGCTGAATGAAGCCGTAGCCCTTGGTTGCGTTAAACCACTTCACGGTTCCCATGCTCACGGGATAGTCCCTTCTCAGATAGACAAGTCAAAGCCCGCTTCTGGCAGGCTGGTGGATCGAATTTTGGAAGGGTCGTCAGCACCTGAACCGGGATACCGGTGGATGGCTAATGTCGTCCGGCCGAAAATCGATTAGCCCGATATTATGCGAAAAACGGCCCTAAAACAATCCTGACGTGCGCGGATTTCGTTCGAACGTGCAAACCGCCGGGATCGCGCAAGACGTCAGGGTGTCGTGCGCGATTCCGGACGGCTTCGGGGCGCGTCAGCGGCGGCGGAACTGGCCGCCCCGCGGCGCCTGGCCGCGCGGCGGGCCGCCGGGCGAACTCGGACGTTCGTCCTTGTGACGGAAAATCAGCCGCCCCTTCTCGAGATCGTAGGGCGACATTTCAATCGTAACCCGGTCGCCGGCCAGCGTCTTGATGCGGTTCTTCTTCATCTTGCCGGCCGTATAGGCGACAATCTCGTGTCCGGTATCGAGTTGCACGCGATAGCGTGCGTCGGGGAGGATTTCGGTCACCAGCCCCTCGAACTGGATCAGCTCTTCCTTAGCCATGTGGTTCTCCAGAATCGATTGACGGCTAGTGCTGCGTTTGGTTGTTGCGTTTGGGCTGCGGTTTCGCCCGGCTTTCGCGGTGCAAGAAGGCGACGCCTTGAATGCCGCTGCCCTGGTTGCCCTCGCTCTTGCCGATCTGCGGCGGACGTGGCGACTCGCCCCGGTTCGCCTGCGGCGCGCCATTCTTACCACCTCCACGGCGGCGGCGGCGAGGGCCTTTTGCTGCCTGAGGCGATTCATTTCCCTTGGCCATATGGGGCCGCTGCGCCGCTCGTCCAGCCGCCCGATGCGGGGCGGCGGCGGCGGCAGGCGCCTGCTCGCGATTGCCCGGTGTACGGCGATCTTCGCGCGGCAGCGCCACCCGGATCAGCCGTTCGATGTCGCGCAGATATCCCATCTCCTCTGCGCCCGCGATCAGCGAGATCGCAACGCCGTCGGCGCCGGCGCGTGCGGTGCGGCCGATGCGGTGCACATAAGTCTCCGGCACGTTGGGCAGGTCGTAATTGACGACATGGCTGATGCCGTCGACGTCGATGCCGCGCGCGGCGATGTCGGTCGCGACCAAGGTGCGGATTTCGCCGGAACGAAAGGCCGCTAGCGTGCGCTCGCGGTGATTCTGCGACTTGTTGCCGTGAATCGCGTTAGCCGCGATGCCGGCCTTCTCCAGCCCCTTCACCACCTTGTCGGCACCGTGCTTGGTGCGGGTGAACACCAGCGCGCGGTTGACCGGTTCCTGCTTCAACAGTTGCGCCAGTATGGCGGGCTTGGCGGTGAAATCGACCTGGATGATGCGCTGTGTGACGCGCTCGGCGGTCGAGGACACCGGTGTCACCGCCACGCGGGCCGGATCACGCAGCATCGCTTCGGCGAGTTCGGCGATATCCTTCGGCATCGTCGCCGAGAAGAACAGCGTCTGTCGCCTCTGCGGCAGCTTGGCGACGATCTTCCTGATGTCGTTGATGAAGCCCATGTCGAGCATGCGGTCGGCTTCATCGAGCACCAGGAACTCGACCTGATTGAGCTTCAAGCCGTTGCTCTGCACGAGGTCGAGCAGGCGGCCGGGGGTGGCGACCATGACCTCGACTCCCTGCATCACCGAGCGGACCTGCCGGCCCATCGGTACGCCGCCGATCGCGAGTGCGGAAGAAAGGCGGATGTGGCGGCCATAGGCATTGAAGCTGTCGAGGATCTGGCCCGACAATTCGCGGGTCGGCGACAGCACCAGCACGCGGCACGACTTCGGCTGCACCTTGGTGCGGTTCTGCAGCAGGCGGTTGAGGATCGGCAGCGCAAAGGACGCGGTCTTGCCGGTGCCGGTTTGCGCAATGCCGATCACGTCGCGGCCTTCGAGCGCGAGCGGAATGGTCTGGGCCTGGATCGGAGTGGGGGTTACGTAGTTCTCTTCCCGAAGTGCGCGGGCGATGGGATCGGCAAGGCCGAAATCCTGAAAGGAGGTCAAAAGGGAGGTCTTTCCATCAAAACGTCAGGCGCGCCGGCCATGCCGGCCGGGCGCGTGAGGGCATCGGTGATACCCTCGTGTTTGGGGCATCGGTGCTGTTGGCTGATCAAAGGCAAGCCAAAAGCCGCCGAGGCTGGTTGGAACCAAGGCGGCTTAGAACACGCAAGCTTGCGCCGACCCGGCGATTCGCGCGGATCATGGCATCCATATGGAACATGAACGCGGCGCTTTCAAGGTAAACTCTCTCGGATTCGGCCGGCCTCCGGAGCGAAGTCGCTATTGCAGGGTGCGAGCCCGATGTCGCGATAGCGTCACAATTGGCTGCCGGAAATTTAGCCAAATAAGTCTGATTGCCTAAAAAACGAACTGATTGCCGCTTTGGCATACATTTTTGTCGCCTAATAATTGGGCTGTCGTCCTCTGCATTCTCCCGGAAATGCCAAATTTCATTGTGATAGCAGTGACTTAAGCGGTGCTTCGACCGTGGCATGGTTCTTGCGATTCCTTGACCGCAGGCGGCCGTGGGGCCGTTCGCATGCGTTCACGCCTGCGTCAGGGAGATGACATTTCATGATCACACAGCTTACTCACGATATAGCGACGCTGAGCCGCCGTGGCTGGCTCGCTGCCGCCGCGGGTCTGGTTTTGGGCCTGGCGTCGTCGCCATTTTCTCCGGCCAAAGCCGCCGACGACACCATCAAGATCGGCGTCCTGCATTCACTCTCCGGCACCATGGCCATCAGCGAGACCACGCTGAAGGACACGATTCTCTTCCTGATCGACGAGCAGAACAAGAAAGGCGGCGTGCTCGGCAAGAAGCTCGAGGCTGTCGTCGTCGATCCCGCATCGAACTGGCCGCTGTTTGCGGAAAAGGCCCGCGAACTCATCACCAAGGACAAGGTCGCGGTCGTGTTCGGCTGCTGGACCTCGGTGTCGCGCAAATCCGTGCTTCCGGTGTTCAAGGAGCTGAACAACATCCTGTTCTACCCCGTGCAGTACGAGGGCGAAGAGTCCGAGCGCAACGTGTTCTACACCGGCGCCGCTCCGAACCAGCAGGCGATCCCCGCGGTCGACTACCTGATGAAGGACGAGAAGGTGAAGCGCTGGGTGCTGGCGGGCACCGACTATGTCTATCCGCGCACCACCAACAAGATCCTGGAAGCCTACTTGAAGTCGAAGGGCGTCAAGCAGGAAGACATCATGATCAACTACACGCCGTTCGGTCATAGCGACTGGCAGACGATCGTGGCCGACATCAAGAAGTTCGGCTCGGCCGGCAAGAAGACGGCGGTGGTCTCCACCATCAACGGCGACGCCAACGTTCCCTTCTACAAGGAGCTCGGCAACCAGGGCATCAAGGCGACCGACATCCCGGTGGTGGCGTTCTCGGTCGGTGAGGAAGAGCTCGCCGGCATCGACACCAAGCCGCTGGTCGGCCATCTCGCCGCCTGGAACTACTTCGAGTCGATCAAGACGCCCGCCAACGAGAAGTTCATCAAGGATTGGCAGGCCTACACCAAGAATCCGAAGCGCGTGACCAACGACCCGATGGAAGCGCACTACATCGGCTTCAACATGTGGGTGAAGGCGGTCGAGAAGGTCAAGTCGACCGATCCGGACAAGGTGATCGACGCGCTGCCCGGCACCGAGGCGCCGAACCTGACCGGCGGCGTCTCCAAGATGCTGCCGAACCACCACATCACCAAGCCGGTGTTCATCGGCGAGATCAAGGGCAACGGCCAGTTCGATGTGGTGTGGAAGACCCCTGGCCTCGTCGCGGGCGATGCCTGGTCGAAGGAGCTGGAAGGCTCCAGGGACCTGATCGGTGACTGGGTCGGCAAGAAGTGCGGCAACTGGAACACCAAGACCAACAAGTGCGGCGGTCAGGGCTCCTGATCTAAGCCGTCCATTTAAACAGTCTTCCAAGAGACTGGGGAAGGCGGCGGCGTTCGCCGCCTTCTCCTCACCACTCCTGCCGGGGTCGTCACGTGTTTGGCTATTTCCTTGATCGTTTTCGCGCGATCGTCCTTTCAGTCTTGCTGATTGCCTGCTTCGCGCTGCCGGCCTTCGCGGGTCCGTTCGAGGACGCGGTCGCCAAATTCGCCAATGACGAATTTTCCGATACCGAAGCAGCGATCGAGGCGGTCGCAAGCTCGGGCAATCCGCTCGCCTTCCCGATCATCTCGGCGCTCCAGGAGGAGCGGCTGTCGGCCGATCCCGAGAGCAAGAAAGTCTTCATCACGCAAACGGACGGCAAGATCATCGATGCCGCCACCGGTGCCGCCGTCGACAAGCTGCCGGACAATGCGGCGTCCGTCCGTCTCAACAACCGCCTGCGCCGCACGGTGGAGGCCGCACTCGGCAGCCTGACGCTGCTCTCGCCCGATCCCGCCAAGCGCGTTGCCGCCGCGCAATCCGTCTTCAAGAGCCATGACGAGAACGCACTCTCCGTGGTCGAGGGCGCGCTCGCCAAGGAGACCGACAAGGCGGCCAAGCAGGCATTCACCGAGGCCCGTGCGGCGATCATCCTGTTCAAGTCTGACGCCTCCGACAACGACAAGCTCGAGGCGGTCGGGGTCATCAAGTCGCGCGGCGACCAGGAAGCGCTGGCGCTATTGACCAGCGCCGGCCCCGACCAGCCGCCGCTGGTGGCGCAAGCCATCACCGGCGCGATCTCCTCGATCCAGAGCAATCTGGCGATGTGGTCGGCGGTGCAGAACGCCTGGTATGGCCTGTCGCTCGGCTCGGTGCTGCTGCTGGCGGCGATCGGGCTTGCCATCACCTTCGGCGTGATGGGCGTCATCAACATGGCCCATGGCGAGATGGTGATGCTGGGCGCCTACACCACCTTCGTGGTGCAGGAGGTGATCCGGACGCGCTATCCCGGCCTGTTCGACTATTCGCTCCTGATCGCGGTGCCGCTCGCCTTCCTGGTCGCGGGCGGGATCGGAGTCCTGATCGAGCGCGGCATCATCCGCTTCCTCTATGGTCGTCCGCTGGAGACGCTGCTGGCGACCTGGGGCCTGTCGCTGGTGCTGCAGCAGGCGGTGCGCACAATGTTCGGCCCGACCAATCGCGAAGTCGGCAATCCCTCCTGGATGAGCGGCGCCTTCGAGCTCGGCCAGATCACCATCACCTATAACCGGCTCTGGATCCTCTGCTTCACGCTCGCGGTGTTCGTGATCCTGCTTGCGATGCTGCGCTACACCGCGCTCGGGCTCGAGATGCGCGCGGTGACCCAGAACCGCCGGATGGCGGCCTCGATGGGTATCGCCACCTCGCGCGTCGACGCGCTGACCTTCGGCCTCGGCTCGGGGATTGCCGGCATCGCGGGCGTGGCGCTGTCGCAGATCGACAATGTCAGCCCCAATCTCGGCCAGAGCTACATCATCGACAGTTTCATGGTCGTCGTATTCGGCGGTGTCGGCAATCTCTGGGGCACGCTGGTCGGCGCCTTCACGCTGGGGATCGCCAACAAGTTCCTGGAGCCGGTCGCCGGCGCCGTGCTCGGCAAGATCGCCATCCTGGTCCTGATCATCCTGTTCATCCAGAAGCGGCCACGCGGCCTGTTCGCGCTGAAAGGGCGGGCGGTGGAAGCATGAGCGCGCATATCCTCACCCGCTCGCTGGACCGCGCCGCGACCGCCTTCATCCTTATCGTCGCGGCCGCCGGCATCCTGATCCCGCTGTCGAACCTGCTGCTGCCTCAAGGCTCGTTCCTGCAGGTGCCGACCTATCTGGTCGCGCTCTGGGGCAAATATGTCTGCTACGCGATCCTGGCGCTCTCCATCGATCTGATCTGGGGCTATTGCGGCATCCTCTCGCTCGGCCATGGCGCCTTCTTCGCGCTCGGCGGTTACGCCATGGGCATGTACCTGATGCGCCAGATCGGCAGCCGCGGCGTCTATGGCAACCCGATCCTGCCTGATTTCATGGTGTTCCTGAACTGGGACAAGCTGCCCTGGTACTGGTACGGCTTCGACATGTTCCCCTTCGCCGCCCTGATGGTGCTGGTGGTGCCGGGCCTGCTCGCCTTCTGCTTCGGCTGGCTCGCCTTCCGCTCCCGCGTCACCGGCGTCTATCTCTCGATCATCACCCAGGCGATGACCTATGCGCTGCTGCTTGCCTTCTTCCGCAATGATTTCGGCTTCGGCGGCAACAATGGCCTGACCGACTTCAAGGACATCCTGGGCTTCAACGTCCAGGCCGACGGCACGCGCGCCGCCTTGTTCGCGCTGAGCTGTCTTGCGCTAATTGTTGGTTTCCTGATCTGTCGGGCGATCGTGACCTCGAAGCTTGGCAAGGTGCTGATCGCGGTGCGCGACGCCGAAAGCCGCACCCGCTTCCTCGGCTATCGCGTCGAATCCTACAAGCTGTTCGTGTTCACGCTGTCGGCCTGCATGGCCGGCGTCGCCGGTGCGCTCTACGTGCCGCAGGTCGGCATCATCAATCCAAGCGAATTCGCGCCGGGCAATTCGATTGAGGCCGTGATCTGGGTAGCGGTCGGCGGACGCGGCACGCTGGTGGGCGCAGCCCTCGGCGCCGTCGTCGTCAACTATGCCAAGACGTTCTTCACCTCAGGTCCACTCGCGCCGTACTGGCTGTTCATGCTGGGCGCGCTGTTCATCCTGGTGACGCTGCTGCTGCCGAAGGGCATCGTCGGCACCTTCAATTCCTGGTGGGAGCCATGGAGGGCGCAGCGCGACGCGGCCGCGGAAAGCGCCGCACGCGAAGACGGCATCAGCGAACCCAATCCGGCGGAGCAGGCGCGATGAACGTGATGGACACCCGTGCCACTTCCGCAATGCTGTATCTCGACGGCGTGCACGTCTCCTTCGATGGCTTCCACGCCATCAACAACCTCTCGATCGCGCTCGAGCCGGGCGAGATGCGCGCGATCATCGGCCCGAACGGCGCTGGCAAGACCACGATGATGGACATCATCACCGGCAAGACCAAGCCGGACGAGGGCACCGTGCTGTTCGACGGCGTCACCGACCTGACCCGGCTCGACGAGACCCGCATCGCCGAGCTCGGCATCGGCCGCAAATTCCAGAAGCCGACGGTGTTCGAAAGCCAGACCGTGCAGGACAATCTCCTGCTCGCACTCAATGTCGACCACAGCGTCAGGGGCACGCTGTTCTGGCGCGAGAGCAGGGCCGAGACCGAGCGCATCCAGAAAGTGCTGGAGACCATCCGGCTGACCGACGCGCGCAACCGGCTCGCCGGCAGCCTCAGTCACGGCCAGAAGCAGTGGCTGGAGATCGGCATGCTGCTGGCGCAGGATCCGAAACTGCTATTGGTCGATGAGCCCGTCGCTGGGATGACCGATGTCGAGACCCACCAGACCGCGGAGCTTCTGAAGGAGATCAACAAGGACCACACCATCATGGTGGTCGAGCACGACATGACCTTCGTGCGCGAGCTTGGCGTCAAGGTGACCTGCTTGCATGAAGGCACGGTGCTGGCGGAGGGGAGCATCGACCAGGTCTCATCGAACGAGCGGGTCGTTGAGGTCTACTTGGGTCGATAGGCCGTAGTGCGAATAGCGAATGGCGAGTAGCGAATAGGGAAGCGTGGAGACTATGAGCGCGACAATTCTAACCATTCGCCATTCGCTATTCGCCATTCGCTGCGTCGCGATAGGAGATCGCTGATGCTCAAAGTCGACAACATCAACCTCTTCTACGGCGCGGCACAGGCGCTGCGCGGCGTCTCGCTGTCGGCCGAGCCCGGCAAGGTCACCTGCGTGCTCGGACGCAACGGCGTCGGCAAGACTTCGCTGCTCCGCGCGATGGTCGGCCAATATCCGATCGCGTCAGGTACGATCGAGTTCGACGGCAACGATATCACCGGCCTGAAGCCGTATGAGCGCGCGCGGCGCGGCATCGGCTTCGTGCCGCAGGGGCGCGAGATCTTTCCGCTGCTCACGGTGGAGGAGAATCTCAAGACCGGCTTCGGCCCGCTCAAGCGGGAAAACCGCTTCATCCCCGACGACGTGTTCTCGCTGTTTCCGGTGCTGCAATCGATGCTCGGCCGCCGCGGTGGCGACCTCTCCGGCGGACAACAACAGCAATTAGCGATCGGCCGTGCGCTGGTGATGCGGCCGAAATTGTTGCTTTTGGACGAGCCGACCGAGGGCATCCAGCCCTCGATCATCAAGGACATCGGCCGCGCCATCTCCTATTTGCGCAATCTCGGCAACATCGCGATCGTGCTGGTCGAGCAATATCTCGATTTTGCCTGCGAGCTCGGCGACTCCTTCGCGGTGATGGACCGTGGGGCGGTGAAATATGCCTGCGACCGCTCCAATCTCGATCCCGCTGAAATCTCCCGCCAAATGGCGCTATAAGGGACGCAACCGGCCAACAGGGGGGACGGATGCGCACCGAGATTGCACGCGCTGATGCAGCGACCTTTGCGGCCAACCGCGCCCGCGGTGCGGTGCGGTTTGGGGCGCACGTGCAGGACGGTGTCACCCGCCGCGGCGACTTGCACGAATCCGGCTCGCTCCGCGTACGTTTCCCTTCGCCGGAGGGCGAAGGGCTGTCGGCCGTGTTCGTCAATACCGCCGGTGGCGTGGCCGGCGGCGACCGCTTCGACATCGATATCGCGGCCGGCGAGGGCGCGCGGCTGACGCTGACGACAGCCGCCGCCGAAAAAGTCTATCGTGCGGCCGGACCGGCTGCCCAGCTCAACATCGCGCTGAAGGCCGAATCCGGCTCGCATCTGTCCTGGCTGCCACAGGAGACCATCCTGTTCGACCGCGCTCGGATTTCGCGACGGATCGACATTGATCTGGCCGAAGGTGCGTCTCTGCTGCTGTGTGAGATCGTGGTGTTCGGCCGCTCAGCCATGGGCGAGACCATGCGCCATGGCGAATTTGTCGACCGCTGGCGGATGCGTCGCGGCGGTAGATTGGTGTTTGCCGAGACCGTCAGGCTCGACGGCAATATCGGTGAAAAGCTGGCGCGGCCTGCGGTCGCGAGTGGCGGTGTCGCCATCGGCACCGCGCTGATCGTGCCCGGCGATGATGCGGTCGTGGAGCGGATACGCGAGGCGCAAGATTCCTTCCGCGGCGAAGTCGGCATCTCCTGTTGGAATGGGTTTGCAATGGCGCGCTTCTGTGCCCAAGATGCGATGAGGCTGCGCGCCGACATGATGACGGTGCTCGGCCGCGCCTCTGCCGTCCCGCTGCCGAGGCTGTGGCTCAACTAGATCATTTGAAAACCATCAGAGTGCTCGCATGAATTTGTCTCCCCGCGAAAAGGACAAGCTCCTGGTCTCGATGGCCGCCATGGTGGCGCGCCGCAGGCTCGAGCGCGGCGTCAAGCTGAACCACCCCGAGGCCATCGCCCTGATCACCGACTTCATCGTCGAAGGCGCGCGCGATGGCCGCACCGTCGCCGACCTGATGCAGGCCGGCGCACAGGTCCTGACCCGCTCGCAGGTGATGGAAGGAATCCCGGAGATGATCCACGACATCCAGGTGGAGGCGACATTCCCGGATGGGACCAAGCTCGTCACCGTGCACGAGCCGATCCGTTGAGGAATGCAGGTCCATCAACGTCGTCATGCCCGGGCTTGACCCGGGCATCCACGTCCCTTGGGCTGAGTGGTGAGACGTGGATGGCCGGGTCAAGCCCGGCCATGACGCAGCAGAGCGATACGAGGTAGCAAGAATGATCCCCGGCGAACTCTTCATCCAGGACGGCGAGATCGAGCTTAATGCCGGCCGCAAGACCGTGACGCTCACGGTCGCCAACACCGGCGACCGCCCGATTCAGGTCGGCTCGCACTACCATTTCTTCGAGACCAACCCGGCCCTCAAATTCGACCGCAAGAAGGCCCGCGGCATGCGCCTCGACATCGCCGCCGGCACCGCGGTCCGCTTTGAACCGGGCCAGACCCGCGAGGTCCAGCTCGTTGCGCTTGCGGGTAAACGCGTCATCCACGGCTTCCGCGGCGAGGTGAAGGGCAAGCTGTGATCCCTGGTGTCACGATGGCTGCCGTTCTCTTCGCGAGACAGGAACGGACTGTGCGGCGGCGCAGTTGAGGCGAAAAAGGAGTCTTGCCATGCTGCAGCCAATTCGCCTCGTCTCCGAAGCTGCCGAACTTGCCGCTCGCCGCCATAACGGCATGGCCCGCAAGGGCCGCGGCAACGAGCCTTACATCAATCACCTCGCCGAGGTCGCAAACCTGCTCGCGACAGCCACCGATGGCGCAGACGCCGAGCTCGTGGCAGCCGGCTGGCTGCACGACACGGTCGAGGACACCGACACCACGCGCGAGGAGCTGGCGCAGAAATTCAGCGAGCGCGTCGCCGGGCTCGTAGTGGAGGTGACCGACGACATGTCGCTGCCCAAGCCACAGCGCCGGCAAAAGCAGATCGAGGACGCCCCGCATAAATCGCCCGGCGCCAAGATGATCAAGATCGCCGACAAGATCAGCAATACCCGCGCGCGCATCGTGCCGAATCCGAGCAGAGAAGAGCGCGACGATCTCGCCGACTATGCCGCTTGGGCCGAAAAGGTTGTGGCCGGATGCCGTGGCGTCAATCCGCTACTCGACGCTAAATTCGATGAGGCCGTCAAAGCCGCTAAAAGCGCGTTTTGAAGGCAAGGGAAATGGGGGGCTAGTATGTCCGTGAAGATCAAACGTTCTGTCTATGCCGACATGTTCGGGCCTACCACCGGCGATCGGGTGCGGCTCGCCGATACCGATCTCATCATCGAGGTCGAGAAGGATTTCACCACCTATGGCGAGGAGGTGAAGTTCGGTGGCGGCAAGGTGATCCGCGACGGCATGGGGCAGTCGCAGGTGACGAACCGGCAAGGAGCCGCCGACACCGTCATCACCAACGCGCTGATCGTCGACCATTGGGGCATCGTGAAGGCTGACGTTGCGATCAAGGAGGGCATGATCTCCGCAATCGGCAAGGCCGGCAATCCCGACATCCAGCCCAATGTGGACATCATCATTGGTCCCGGCACCGACGTGATCGCGGGCGAGGGCAAGATCCTCACCGCCGGGGGCTTCGACAGCCACATCCATTTCATCTGCCCGCAGCAGATCGAGCACGCGCTGATGTCCGGCGTCACTTCGATGCTGGGCGGCGGCACTGGCCCCTCGCACGGCACCTTTGCCACGACCTGCACGCCGGGGCCCTGGCACATGGGTCGGATGATCCAGTCGTTCGATGCCTTCCCGGTCAATCTCGGCATTTCTGGCAAAGGCAATGCCTCGCGGCCGGCGGCGCTGGTCGAGATGATCAAGGGCGGCGCCTGTGCGCTGAAGCTGCATGAGGACTGGGGCACGACGCCGGCGGCGATCGACAACTGCCTTTCGGTCGCCGACGATCATGACATCCAGGTGATGATCCACACCGACACGCTGAACGAATCCGGCTTCGTCGAGGATACGGTGAAGGCGTTCAAGGGCCGCACCATCCACGCCTTTCACACCGAAGGCGCCGGCGGCGGCCACGCGCCTGACATCATCAAGATCGCCGGCCTGAAGAACGTGCTGCCGTCCTCGACCAACCCGACGCGTCCCTTCACGCGCAACACCATCGACGAGCATCTGGACATGCTGATGGTGTGCCACCATCTCGACCCCTCGATCGCCGAAGATCTCGCCTTCGCCGAAAGCCGCATCCGCAAGGAGACGATCGCGGCGGAAGACATCCTGCACGATCTCGGCGCGCTCTCGATGATGTCCTCGGACTCCCAGGCCATGGGCCGGCTCGGCGAGGTCATCATCCGCACCTGGCAGACCGCCGACAAGATGAAGAAGCAGCGCGGCTCGCTGCCCGAGGAGAAGGGCAACAACGACAATTTCCGCGTCAAGCGCTACATCGCCAAATACACCATCAACCCCGCGATCGCGCATGGCGTCTCGAAGCTGATCGGCTCGGTCGAGAAGGGCAAGCTCGCGGACCTCGTGCTGTGGTCGCCGGCGTTCTTTGGTGCCAAGCCGGACCTGATCATCAAGGGCGGCTCGATCGCGGCCGCGCCCATGGGCGATCCCAATGCCTCGATCCCGACCCCGCAGCCGGTGCATTACCAGCCGATGTTTGCGTCTTACGGAAAATCGCTCACAGCATCCTCGGTGGTATTCACGTCCAAGGCGGCGGTCGCCGGCGGGCTGGCGCGAAAGCTTGGCATCAGCAAAAAGCTCTACGCGGTCCAGAATACCCGCGGCAAGATCTCCAAGAAGAGCATGATCCACAATGACGCCACGCCCAGGATCGAGGTCGATCCGGAGACCTATGAAGTGCGCGCCGACGGCGAGCTTCTGACCTGCGCGCCCGCCGAGGTGCTGCCGCTGGCGCAGCGCTATTTCATGTTCTAAAAACTCCCCTGGCAGTCACGCCCAGAACCAAAATCGGGAGAAAATTCCGTGATTTATGTTGTTGCCACGCTGACCGTGAAACCTGAAACTCGCGCCGAATTCATTGCGGCCGCCACCGCCTGCATCAAGGAGACGCGGAAAGAGCCCGGCAATATCGCCTATGACCTGCACGAGAGCGTCACCGATCCGACCAAAATGGTGTTTGTCGAGCAGTGGGATAATGCCGAGGCGCTGGTGCCGCACCGCACGGCCGAGCACATGAAGACCTTTGGCCGCGTCGCCGTGAAGTGCTTCTTGGCGCCGCCGAAGATCGAAGTGATCACGCCTGAGAAGGTTGAAGTCCGCTAAGAGAGCGAGGCCACATGATCCGCGCGACGTCCGTCAAGCCGCAACACCGCTGGAACGAGCCGGCGGCCGATACCGTGGTGCTCGATTTCGACGACCGCCACCGCCGGCGGATGGCGATGACGGGCACGCGCGGATTGGAATTCCTGCTCGATCTCGAGAACGCGATCGCCCTGCGCGGCGGTGACGCGCTGGTGCTGGAGGATGGGCGGCTGATCGAGGTGGTCGCCGCGCCCGAGCCGCTCCTGGAGATCCGCGGCGCCGACCCGCATCATCTGATCCGTGTCGCCTGGCATCTCGGCAACCGCCATCTTCCGACGCAGATCATGAAGAAGGGCCTGCGCATCCGGCGCGACCATGTCATCGAGACGATGGTGAAGGGGCTGGGTGCGCGCGTGATCGAGATCGAGGCGCCATTCGATCCCGAAGGCGGCGCCTATGCCGGCCATGCGCATGAAGGCGACGCGGCCGCGCATCACCACACCGGCCATGACCATGCGCATGATCACGGCCATGGTCATGATGATCATCACCATCACCACAGTGATCACGATCACGATCACCACGGTGATCATCATCACCACGACGAGCATTGCGACCACGACCATCACCACCATCACGACCACTCCCATGCTCATGACCACAAATGAGCCGCCGCGAAGCGAGGCGTGGGGCGGGATGACGGAGGGCGAGGCCGCCTCGCTCTACCGTTTGATGACCTGGCTGTCGCCGTCGTTCCCGGTCGGCGCCTTCTCCTATTCCAGCGGCATCGAATGGGCGGTGGAGGCGGGCGACATCAAGGATGCCGCCTCGCTGCGCGACTGGCTTGCCGCGATGCTCAGCGAGGGCTCTGGCTTCTGCGATGGCGTGTTCCTCGCCCAGACGCATCAGGCGACCATGGCGCGTGACTTTGCAAGGCTGCGCGAGATCGCCGAGCTTGCTGCGGCCTTCGTGCCCTCGCGCGAGCGCCAGCTCGAGACCACGACGCAGGGCCGCGCGTTCATCGATGCCGCGTGCGCCGCCTGGTCTTCGCCTGATCTCGACGAGATCATCGCCGCCTGCGCCGGCGCGATCGTCTATCCCGTCGCGATCGGCCTGGTCAGCGCCACGCATGACATTCCGCTTGCGCCAGTGCTGCACGCGTTCTTCCATGCGGTGGTCTCGAACTGGATCTCCGCCGGCGCCCGCCTGATCCCGCTCGGCCAGACCGATAGCCAGCGCCTGCTCGCCGCTCTCGAACCCGTGGTCAGTGCGACCGCAATCCGCGCGCGCGACGCCTCGCTCGACGATCTCGGCAGCACGACCTTCCGCGCCGATCTCGCAAGCCTGCGCCACGAGACGCAATATACGAGGCTGTTCCGGTCATGATGCGATTTCCGCCTCACACGTCGTCCCGGCGAAGGCCGGGACCCGGTGTTCGTGGTTACGTCGGGCTGAAGCCGCAGCGTCGCCCAACAATCAACTCTGGTGGTTATGGGTCCCGGCCTTCGCCGGGACGACGGTGGAAGGACTCCTGACATGTCCAAATCTCACGGCCCGCTTCGCGTCGGAGTCGGTGGTCCGGTCGGATCGGGCAAGACCGCGCTGATGGACCTGCTCTGCAAATCGATGCGCGAGCGTTACGATATCGCCGCGATCACCAACGACATCTACACCAAATGGGACGCCGAGTTCCTGGTGCGCTCGGGTTCGTTGACGCCGGACCGCATCGCCGGCGTCGAGACCGGCGGCTGTCCGCACACCGCGATCCGCGAGGACGCCTCGATGAATCTGGCCGCGGTCGCCGACATGCGCGCGAAATTCCCTAGCCTCGATCTCGTGCTGATCGAGTCCGGCGGCGACAACCTGGCCGCAACCTTTTCGCCGGAGCTTGCCGACCTCACGATCTATGTCATCGACGTCGCCGCCGGCGACAAGATCCCGTCCAAGGGCGGCCCCGGCATCACCCGCTCCGACCTGCTCGTGATCAACAAGATCGACCTCGCGCCTTATGTCGGCGCGTCGCTCGAGAAGATGGAGACCGATGCGAAGCGGATGCGCGGCGAGCGTCCCTTCGTCATGACCAACCTGAAGAAGAGCGACGGGCTTGAGCGCATCATCGCCTTCATTGAGGCCAAAGGCGGCCTGCGACCGAAAGCCTCTGCCAAGGCCAAGGACAAAGCAAAGGCGGGTTGAACGATTTGTTAATATGATATGCCGTTCGTTAAGATTTTAACGCGCCTCGTAGCCCGGGTGGAGCGGAACGCGCAACCCCGGACATCTGCGTCGACGTCCACGAGCGGTCCCGGGTCACGCTGGCGCTTCACCCGGGCTACGCCACTCTCACGCAAGCGGCAAACGGCGGGTGCGACGAAATATTCCATGCCGCAATGGGAACAAAATCCAGCCACTCCCATTAGCCAACTCTGACGCTGCTTTCGCCAGCCGGCGCCAGCCGTCGTTCACGTTAATTGCCGCCTTCCGTTGCGTACCGATGCTCGCCACTCCATATTCCGCCGCGGTTGGCGTTCACCCCGTATCCAATCGTTGTCGCCCCCGCAGACGCCAGATGTCCGCTGTTCATCTTCGCCAACCCACAGTCTCCGAGTAACAGCGTGGTCCGGCTGGGTTTCATTATCGCCTTCATTGCGCTGATCGGGGTGGTGCTCTCCGGTCTCGCGGCCTATCGCGTGCACGAGCAGGAGCTGACGCTCGACGGCATCGCGCTGGCGCGGGCGATCGACGTCCACGCTAGCCTGGTGCAGGACCGGCTTACCGAGCGCGAACTGCTCGCCCGCGTCTCCTCGGGCCTGTTTCGCGCGCCGTCGGTGGTGAAGGCCGACATGCTGCAGCCGCTGCGCTCCTCGATCTATGCCTTCAAGACCGATTTCGTGATTGCCGCCTGGATTGCGCGGCTCAGGCCCGACGAGCTGGTGGCGGCGGAGCAGGAGCTGAAGAAGGCCGGCTTCCCCAATCCGACCATCCGCGACTTCGACGACCAGCCCCTCGACATCAAGGCGCTCGACAAGCCCGTCAACGTGATGATGGACTTGGAGCCGCGGACGCCGGAGACCATCATCCTGCCGGGCCGCAGCTTCGACCACCATTCCGTGATCGGGCCGATGCTGGCGCAGGGGATGGCGGATGGCAAGCCGGTGGCCTCGGATCCGATTCCGCTATTGCGCCAGAACGGGCCGGTCGGTGTCGCGCTCGCCGCGCCGGTGTTTCAGCAGGGCGCCTCGGAGCCCGCGGGATTCGTCACATTTTCGTATGAGCTCGGCCCCTTGATGCTGGCGAACGACGATATGTCGCTGTTCTCGGTGGTGCTGAAGGACCCGCGCGATTCCAACGACGAACTGGTCGCCAACGACCAGGGTGTCATCACCTCGCGCGCGGTGCGGCCGGATGGGCCGGCACCGTCGATGGTTCGGACGGTGACATTCGGCGGCCGCGACTGGTCGCTCGCCTATTACGCCAAGACCTCCGCCGCCGCGCGGGCGAACCAGACCGCGGCGATCGTGGCGGCGATCGGCCTCGCGCTGACCGGCATCGTCTGCGGCCTGTTCGGCTATGTCGCCTACAACAACCTTCGGCTCAGCCGCGAGATCGAGGTGAGGATCGGGTTCGAGCGGCGGCTGACCGCTGTGATCGACGAGCTCAACCACCGGGTCAAGAACATCCTGGCCGTGATCCAGTCGATCGTCACCCGCACATTGCGCCATGGCTCGGACATCGATGCTGCGCGCGATCTCCTGATCGGTCGCATTCACGCCATGTCGAACGTGGTCACGCTGCTCAGCGAGAGCCAGTGGCAGGGCGTGAAGCTCAAGGGATTGTTCGAGGCCCGCGCCATCCCGCATGCCGAGCGCATCGCGATCTCCGGCCCCGATATCGCGGTCAGCGCCCGCGCCGCGCAGTCGCTGTCGCTGTTGTTCTTCGAGCTCGCCTCGCATTCAGACGAGGGCCTGTCCCTGGTGGGCAAGCATCCGCACATCGTCGCGAACTGGGAAGTCAACGGCAAGGAGTCGGAGGCGATCTTTCATTTCCGCTGGGAGGAGTTCAACACCAGCGAAGCCACCCGCCGCCCCGATTCCGATTTCGGCCTGATCCTGCTCGACCGCGTCGCCCCCGAAGCGCTCGGCGGGACGGCGAAACGTTACTTCACCGACATCAGCTACGTCTACGAGCTGACGGCGCCGATGGAGACCGTCATCGACATGAACGAGCGCGACCGCACCGAGAAATTTTCCGCACCGGTGAGGCCGGCGCGCTGAACGCGTCATTGCGAGCGAAGCGAAGCAATCCACAGCACCGCTTGCTGAGGCATGGATTGCTTCGCTTCGCTCGCAATGACGGCGGATGCGGCACGGCCGTAGGGTGGGCAAAGCGCAGCGTGCGCACCATCCACGGGCGGTGCAAGAGAAGGTGGGCACGCTTCGCTTTGCCCACCCTACACACTGCTCTCGCCGTCATTGCCGGGCTTGACCCGGCAATCCATCACTCCTCAGAAAATCGCTTTTCCGGGATGGATGCGCGGGTCGAGCCCGCGCATGACGATCAAGAGTTGGCGAGCATCAGCCGCCGTTGCCGCCGATCACGGCGCGCACGGTGTCATCAGGGCCGAAATCTTCCGCGCCTTCGACGTAGAGCAATGCGCTCAATTTCGATCGCGCGCGGTTGACGCGGCTCTTGATGGTGCCGACGGCGCAGCCGCAGATCGCAGCCGCGTCCTCGTACGAGAAGCCGGACGCGCCGACCAGGATCAAAGCTTCACGCTGGTCTTGCGGCAGCTTGTCGAGTGCGGCGCGAAACTCCTCGAACTCCAGATGCGCATTCTGCGCAGGCTGGGTCTTCAGAGTCTTCGCATAGTTGCCCTCGGCGTCCTCCACCTCGCGCCGCCGCTTGCGATAGTCGGAGCGGAACAGGTTGCGCAGGATGGTGAACAGCCAAGCCGGCAGGTTCGAGCCGGGCTGGAATGAGTCGATGTTGGCGATTGCGCGCAACAAGGTCTCCTGCACCAGATCGTCGGCGCGGTCACCATTGCCGGAGAGCGAAATCGCGAACGCGCGTAGGCTTGGCACCGACGCCAAAATATCGTCGCGAAGTTGGTCGGTGAGAGGCATTAGTCCCTCCCGTCATTTTTTGCTGCTTGCTGCTCGTCAGTCTCTGCCAAATGCTTGGCGGCCTCCGCGGGATCATCGAGCTTGCGGATAAGCTCCGCAAAGCGGTCCGGCACCCCCTGTCGCACCACATCATCATACATGGCGCGAAGCTGGTGGCCGATTCTCGATTGGATCTCAGCGTTGAGACCGCCCTGCTTCTTGGTTTCCTTCATGATCTGATCCACGTTTCCCCGAGAGGTTAAGTCCCTGTGTTTCAAGCAGTTTCCTCGAAATTTCGGTCTTGGCCGCGTTTGCTGCCGGTCGTACGCTAATTCGAAGTTCGCCTGAAAGTTCCGAATGTCCGGAACTTTTTGTGGAACTTTATCGACGCTCAAGCGTAGTCCGGGCGTAACAAACTCAAGGGGAAGGCGGGTCGCCCACGGACGGATGTGCCGGCCCGAGAGATATAGGTCGTTTCAGGCGATTGCCTCGAACACAAGGATGGAGTGGGAATGTCCCGATCGCAGCTCGTTGCCGAACACTTGCCATTGTTGCGGCGCTACGCCCGCGCGCTGACCGGAAACCAGGCGTCGGGCGACGCCTATGTCGCGGCCATGCTGGAGGCCCTGCTTCAGGACCCCTCGCTTCTGGACGAAACGCACGGGCCGCGTGCCGGCCTGTTCCGGCTGTTCACTCAAATCTGGAATTCGGTCTCGATCAACGACAATGCCGATGTGGCGACGTTGGCGCTGCCGCCGGAGCGCCGGCTTTCCAACATCACGCCGCTGCCGCGGCAGGCCTTCCTCCTGCTGTCGCTGGAGGGCTTCTCGGAAGAGGAGGTGGCCTACATCCTCAACATCGACATCGGCGAGACGCGCAAGCTCACGGACGCCGCCGGCCGTGAGATGGCCGCCGAGATCGCGACCGACGTCCTGATCATCGAGGACGAGACCTTCATCGCGATGGATCTGGAAAGCCTCGTGCGAAATCTCGGCCACAACGTGATCGGCGTCGCCCGCACCCATTCGGATGCAGTGGCGCTCGCCAAGAACAAGAAGCCCGGCCTGATCCTCGCCGACATCCAGCTCGCCGATGGTTCGTCGGGCCTGGACGCGGTGAACGAGCTATTGCGCGTGTTCGAGGTGCCGGTGGTGTTCATCACCGCCTATCCCGAACGCTTCCTGACCGGGGAGCGCCCGGAGCCGGCGTTCCTGATCTCAAAACCATTCCAGCCCGCGATGGTCTCGGCCGTTGCGAGCCAGGCGCTGTTCTTCCAGCGCAACTCGCGCAACCGCGCGCCGCGCGCCGCCTCGGCGTGAACGGACTCTCTGGTTAGGTCGACTGATCCGGCGTGCCGCACGGCGCGCCGGATTTTTGCGCCGAGATATCCGCCTTTCATGTGACCCCTGCGCTGGACGAACTGGAGCCGCCATTGCGTAGCTGTTAAGCGGAAGCATGAATGCTGCGCCGCGCGACAGACAAATCGGCTTTCTCTGCCTCGGCGTGACGGCGGCTGGATGGGCGCTCAACTGGCCGCTCATCAAGCTGCTGCTGCAGCAATGGCCGCCGCTGTTCGCCCGGGGTCTTGCCGGCGTCTGCGCCTCGCTCATCCTCGGGCTCATCGCCTTCGGAAGCCGCCAATCGCTCGAGGTCCCACGCGAAGCCGTGCCGCGGCTATTGTTCGCGTCCTTCACCAATGTGTTCGCCTGGATGGGCTTTGGCACCATCGCCATGAAATTCGTCACCGTCGGCGAAGGCGCGCTGATCATCTATACGATGCCGATCTGGGCGATGCTGTTCGCCTGGCCGTTTCTGCATCAGCGCCCGACCATCGGGGATGTTGCCGCGCTGGTATTGGGTGTGGCCGGTGTTGCGCTGCTTCTTGGCGCCAACGGTTATGGCTTCGATCGGGGCAAGCTGATCGGGATCGCGCTTTCCCTGTCTTGCGCGATCCTGTTCGCGCTCGGCAATGTCCTTAACCGCAAACCGTTGCCGATGCCTCCGCTCGCGGTCGTCGCCTGGCAGGTCGGCCTCGGGTGCCTCGCGATGCTGATCCTCGGCGTCCTGTTCGAGCGCCCGAACTATGCGGCAATATCGCCGGGCGGAATTGCCTCGTTCGTCTACATGACGCTGGTGCCGATGGGCATCTGCTATCTCACCTGGTTCGAGACCCTGCGCCGCCTGCCGCCGGTGTCGGCTTCGACCGGTATGCTGCTCGTGCCCGTGCTGGCCGTGATCGCGGCGGCCGCGATCCTCGGCGAGCCGCTGGGCCTGAGGGAAGTTGCCGCAATGGCGCTGACTCTCGGCGGTGTCACGCTGGCATTGCAGAAAGTGTGACCGGGACAAAAAAGTAGAGCGCGACCGGCATCACCACGGTCGCGCCCTACATCGCCGGTCAATGGGGCAGGGGGAATAACCGGCTTCCAGAACGACGCGGATCGCGAAAAAACGTTCCGAGATTCCGGAAATAATTTTGAACACGGTTAAGTGATCCGCAGACATACGAACGGGGGCGTTTCGTTCGAGTTGTGTTCGTGATCGCCATGGGGCGAGGGATGAATCGTCATGTCACAGATATTGAAGGGAATTTTAGGTGCGCTCGCCGTTTCTCTGACCTTCGGCGCCGTGCAATTTGCCTCCGGGCATGATCTCATCGGGGGCCACAGCCTCATTACCTCCACCAAGGCGGAACACGACGTCAACCGTACGGCGAAGGCCGACCGGGCGGCAGTTCCGGCAGCCACCGGCAAAACCGAAACCATTTCGCTGAAGCTCGACAGCCTGGCCGAGACCTCGGTCGTGATCCGCGTTCCTGTCGTCAGAGACGAGGCGCGCAGCCGTCCTAAGCCGCCCGCGCTAATCAAATCCGGCGAGCGCAGGATGACGGTCGCCTGCGAGCCCGTGGTGAGCGTGCTGACCGAAGTAGCAAAGCGCCTGCAGCCTGGCCGCTGCGTCACCTGAGCTGATCGTTCTCTCGCTCCATCCGTCACTCCGGGGCGCGGCATAGTCTCCGTTTAATTTACTACGTCATTCCGGGGCGCGCCTTTTGGCGCGAGCCCGGAATCCATCTGGCCGCAGGCGCAGGTGGAGAAATGGATTCCGGGCTCGTCCTTCGGACGCCCCGGAATGACGAGTGCAATTGGGGCGAATTTCTTCAACCCAATCAAGGTGATTTGCCCTGTCCACTCCTGCGGGAAAAAATAAACCGCTTAACCCGTCGGGCAAATCAGTGATTTAACTCCGCGCGTCTCACCCAGATGAGGGGCGGCTCGCGATCGTCACGAACGTTGCGGTGAGATGCGGTGGACGCGGGTGTCGCGACTGACGAGCGTGACATCAGCGGACGGCGAAGTCGTGTGGTCCTGGCGCCCCGACGCTGGCGCTAAGTTTTTCGCGCGAAACAAGTTCGCGCGAGAGATGACGGTGGCAAGAAAGCCCGGTCACCGGGGAGAGCGCGAAGGAAACCGTTAAAACCACTGCGCAGGGAAAGCCGGAATGCTTCGGTTGAACCTGTGGTCCTACCCCCGTGCTTTTTGTTGCACGGGACCCATGGGTGCAACCGGCACCCGGCTTTCCCTGCGCCCTCTGCTGATTGAGAGGGCGGAAAGTGACGCAAAGCTCGGGCGCAACGCGCCGCGAGAACGCGAACTCACATCCTCTACGCTGTTTGAAAATTGAATCCGAACTCGCAGCGACGCCGTAGGGTGGGCAAAGCGAAGCGTGCCCACCATCGCGAGCGCGGCGCTGGATGGTGGGCACGGCGCGAAGAGCGCGCCTTTGCCCACCCTACGGCTCCGCAACCGCGACATCCTACAGCAGCTCCGGCTGCTCCGCCGCGATCGCATCGCCGAGCGCTACGCGGCCATCCGCGACCACCTCGGCATAGACGCCGCATTCGTTGTGGCCGAGGCGCTGCATCAGGGTGTGCGGGATGGTGAGGTCGCGCGCGCCGGTGTCGGGATCGACATTGACGGCGGCGCAGCGGGTGATGCGCTTGACCACCTTGGCCCGTGCGCTGCCGATCGCGATCGTCTGGTCGAGCAGCTCGAATTCGTGCCAGGCCGGCCAGCCCTCGACATAGAGGTTGGCGCGGAAGCGCAGCGGATGCACTGATTGCCCGACCATCTCCTCGATCGCGCGCAGGCTGTTGAGGTTGATGATCGAGACCACCTTGCGGGCGACGTCGGAGAAGCTGTGGCCGGGGCTGGTCAGGACCTTTGGCGGCCCCTTGATCTGGCCGGCATGGTGGAGTGCGAAATATTGCTCGATCGCGGCGCGCCCGGCGGCCGTTTCGAGGTCGCCCTGGGCCACCATCTCGCCGTTCCGGCGCAGGGTCAGGACGTGGCTGTCGTCGTCGAACTCGGCGCGGAGCGGCACCAGCCACTCGTCCCGCTGCAGCATCAGGAAATGCGGCTTCGGCAGCCATTTGGGCTGCTCGGGCTCGAAGCCGCTCGGGCCGTTCTCGATGGCGTAGCGGCGGTCGGACAGCAGCGTCTGGCCGGCCCTGAGCTCGGCCCGCGGCAGCGCCTCGGGCGTCAGGCCCTTGACGGGATAGCGGTAGATGCCGGCGATCTGTGCGGGGGAGGTGGAGGACATCAGACCTTTTAGGAGATTTCCATCGATCGGGCCACCGAACCCTTACGAATTCATTGCGGAAAGCTCTTCCGTTTCGGAACCCGATGCCCACATTGTGATCAAGCCTGAAACGAGGGCGACGACCACCGGTCGGTTGACGGATATCAACACGGTCGGGCGGAAACCCAATGAAGATGCCTTCCACGGTGCCTATCGCGTGATCCGCGAAAGTGTGCGTGCGGTTTCGCGAAAAGATCACGCGCTAATTTAAGAATTGGGCGCGATCAGACGCAAAACCGGTACCCACTTTTGCTGATCGCGCCCAGGGCCGGGAGGGCAGGCCGAGGGAAAGCAAACGATGAATATAGAAAAATACACCGAGCGGGCGCGCGGCTTCATCCAGTCGGCGCAGTCGCTTGCGGTACGCGAGGGGCACCAGCAGTTCTCGCCGCTGCATCTGTTGAAAGTGCTGCTGGACGACAGCGAAGGCCTAGCCGGCGGCCTGATCGATCGCGCCGGCGGCAATTCCCGCGCCATCCTCAAGGCAACCGAGGATGCGCTTAACAAGCTGCCGAAAGTGTCGGGCAGCGGCGCGGGGCAGGTCTA
This sequence comes from Bradyrhizobium sp. LeoA1Lang, assembly GCF_055413685.1. NCBI lineage: Bacteria > Pseudomonadati > Pseudomonadota > Alphaproteobacteria > Hyphomicrobiales > Nitrobacteraceae > Bradyrhizobium > Bradyrhizobium sp. LeoA1Lang. The sequence goes on from NZ_JBVAPG010000018.1 coordinate 55,271, forward strand.
CCTTTCACCCGAACTGGCGCGGGCGTTCGATGCGGCCGAAAAGGCTGCCGACAAGGCCGGCGATAGTTTCGTCACGGTCGAGCGTCTCCTGCTCGGGCTTGCGCTCGAGAAGAACAGCGAGGCCGGCTCGATCCTGAGCAAGGGCGGCGTCACCCCGCAGAACCTGAATGCGGCGATCGAGTCGCTGCGCAAGGGTCGAACGGCCGACAGCGCCACCGCCGAGAACGCCTATGACGCGCTTAAGAAATATGCCCGCGACCTGACCCAGGCCGCGCGCGACGGCAAGCTCGATCCGGTGATCGGCCGCGACGAGGAGATCCGTCGCACCATCCAGGTGCTGTCCCGTCGCACCAAGAACAATCCCGTCCTGATCGGCGAGCCCGGCGTCGGCAAGACCGCGATCGTCGAAGGCCTGGCGCTGCGCATCGTCAATGGCGACGTGCCGGAGAGCCTGAAGGACAAGCGGCTCCTGTCGCTCGACCTCGGTGCGCTGATCGCGGGCGCGAAATACCGCGGCGAGTTCGAGGAGCGGCTGAAGGCCGTGCTGCAGGAGGTGACCTCGGCCGAGGGCACCTTCATCCTGTTCATCGACGAGATGCACACGCTGATCGGCGCCGGCAAGGCCGACGGCGCGATGGACGCCTCCAACCTGTTGAAGCCGGCGCTGGCCCGCGGCGAGCTGCACTGCATCGGCGCGACCACGCTCGATGAGTACCAGAAGCATGTCGAGAAGGACGCCGCGCTCGCCCGCCGCTTCCAGCCGATCTTTGTCAGCGAGCCCACGGTCGAGGACACGATCTCGATCCTGCGCGGGTTGAAGGACAAGTACGAGCAGCACCACGGCGTTCGGATCTCCGATTCCGCGCTTGTGGCGGCCGCGACCCTGTCCAACCGTTACATCACCGACCGTTTCCTGCCCGACAAGGCCATCGACCTGATGGACGAAGCGGCGGCGCGGCTGAAGATGCAGGTCGATTCCAAGCCGGAAGAGCTCGACACGCTGGACCGCGAGATCATCCGCCTCAAGATCGAGCAGGAGGCGCTGAAGAAAGAAAGCGATCTGGGCTCGAAGAGCCGGCTGCAGGCGCTGGAGAAGGAACTCGCCGATCTCGAGGAGAAATCGAAGGCGCTGACGGCGCGCTGGAGCGCGGAAAAGAACAAGCTCTCCAATGCCCAGAAGCTGAAGGCCGAGCTCGACGCGCTGCGTGTGGAACTGGCCAACGCCCAGCGCCGCGGCGAATTCCAGCGTGCCGGCGAGCTTGCCTATGGCAAGATCCCGGCGCTGGAAAAACAGCTCGCCGATATCGAGGCCAGCGAGAACCAGGGCGCGACGATGGAGGAGGCGGTCACCGCCAACCACATCGCGCAGGTGGTCTCCCGCTGGACCGGTGTTCCGGTCGACCGGATGCTGGAAGGCGAGAAAGAGAAGCTCCTGAAGATGGAGGATGCGCTCGGCCGGCGCGTCGTCGGCCAGGCCGAGGCGGTGCGTGCGGTGGCGACCGCCGTGCGCCGCTCGCGTGCCGGCCTGCAGGACCCGAACCGGCCGATGGGCTCGTTCATGTTCTTAGGGCCGACCGGCGTCGGCAAGACCGAGCTGACCAAGGCGCTGGCCGAGTACCTGTTCAACGACGAGACCGCGATGGTCCGCCTCGACATGTCCGAATACATGGAGAAGCACTCGGTTTCGCGATTGATCGGTGCGCCTCCGGGCTATGTCGGCTATGACGAGGGCGGCGCGCTCACCGAAGCGGTGCGGCGGCGGCCCTACCAGGTGGTGCTGTTCGACGAGATCGAGAAGGCGCATCCTGACGTCTTCAACGTGCTGTTGCAGGTGCTCGACGACGGCCGCCTGACCGACGGTCAAGGCCGCACGGTCGACTTCCGCAATACGCTGATCATCATGACTTCGAACCTCGGTTCGGAATTCCTGGTGAACCAGCCGGAAGGCGAGGATACGGGCGCGGTGCGCGAGCAGGTGATGGCGACGGTGCGGGCGCATTTCCGCCCCGAATTCCTCAATCGCGTCGATGAGATCATCCTGTTCCATCGGCTGCAGAAGAGCGAGATGGGCCGGATCGTCGAGATCCAGTTTGCGCGGCTGCAGAAGCTCTTGGAGGATCGCAAGATCACGCTCACGCTGGATGCGGCGGCGCGCGACTGGCTGGCCGCCAAGGGCTGGGACCCGGCTTACGGTGCCCGCCCGCTGAAGCGGGTGATCCAGCGCAGCCTGCAGGACCCGCTGGCCGAGATGATCCTGGCTGGCGACATCAAGGACGGCGACCAGGTCAAGATCTCGGCCGAGGGCAACGTGCTGACCTTCAATGGCAAGGCGCAGCAGACCGCCGAGGTCGCCCAGTTCGACGCGCCGGTAGCGAAGCGCAAGCTGAACTAACTTGTGGGATGGCTCAAAGCCCCCTCCGCGGTTCGCGGAGGGGGTTTCGAGTTTCTGGGAGGTTGGAAGATTTATTCCTGCGTTACCGCCGGGCCGACATCGTCCTCTTCGCTCGGCTCGAGTTCGGAAAGGATGTCCACGAGCTCGCGGGCGCGGCCGGTCGCGAGCGGCTTGCCGGCGTTCATCAGCGGCTCGTCATTGGCGAGCCAGGCCTGGGCCTCCGCCAACTCGTCGACGGTGGCGCCGGTCGCGATGATCTTGGCGATGGTGACATCGTCGACTTGGCCGACCGCTCTGGCGACGTCATCCCGTGTGATGCGCCTCATGCCCGGTACCCCTCGACGCGTAACAATGAGGCCTCCGCCCGCCGTCATGGCGGGCAGGGACCGAAGTAAGGCAGTCCTCGATCAGCGGCCCGTTGTCAGCCGCGGCGGGTGCTGCGACATCATCCAGAGCTCGATCGCAGCCAGGATCGCCACCGCCGCGCCGATCACCACATGGACCGTCATCGCGGTGGTACCGTGGAAGCCCAATACCCAGGGCGACACCAGGGCCCACAATCCGACGATCAGGTTCAGCCACTCCTCCCACACCGCGAATGCCGCCAGCGCCGCGATCGCAAGGACCGCGATGACGATGCCGGTGATGTAGGCGTTGGTGGAGACGGTTCCGGCGGTGAAGCCGAACAGCCAGGGCGACAGCAAGAGGACCGCGCCAAGGACCAGGTTTGCGACGTCGCACAATTTCGCGTTCGTCCAATTCTCCATGACACCCTCCATTGGAGGTTTCGCGTATCCATGAAACCGAGCTGATGCCCTCCCGGTTCCATGGCCGGCGCGGCAAATTTGGAGGGAGGAGATCAGCGGTTGCTGACGGGCCGCGAACCGGTCGAGCCGGTGGCGTCGGAGACGATGCGGGAGCTGCCGCGGCTGTTCATCTGGCCATCGATCCGGTCCCGCTCCTTCTCGAAGCCTGCCAGCATCGAGCCCTCGAGCGAGCGCCCGCGCGGCAGCTTCACGCGCATCGGGTCGACGAAACGGCCGTTGACCAGGATCTCGTAGTGGACGTGGGCACCGGTCGACATGCCGGTCGACCCGATAAAGCCGATCACCTGGCCCTGGCGGACGCGCTTGCCGGACTCCATGCCCTTGGCGAAGGCGGACATGTGGCCGTAGGCGGTCTCATAGCCATTGTTGTGCTTGACGCGGACATACTTGCCGTAGCCGCCCTCCCAACCGACCTTTTCGACCACGCCGTTGCCCGAAGCGAAGATCGGGGTGCCGTAGGGGGCCGCCCAGTCGACGCCGGTGTGCATCTTGACGTAGCCGAGGATCGGATGGCGGCGGCCGCCGAAGCCGGAGCGCATGATCGCGTTGTTGACGGGCTTGCGCACCAGGAACTTCTTCGCGCTCTTGCCGGTCTCGTCGTAATAGTCGACCACCGAATCGTCAGGCGTCTGGAACCGGTAGTATTTCTTGGTCTCGCCGCCGACCGTGAGCGCAGCGTACAGCACCTCGGTCTTTTCGCTGCTCGTTACGCCTTCGTCCTCACCGGCGTAGTAGACGTCGAAGGAGTCGCCGGGCTGCACCTTGCGCTGGAAGTCAACGTCATAGGAATAGATACGGACCATGTCCTCGATGACGTTCTGCGGCACCTTGTTGCGCAGTGCGGTCTCGTAGATGCTCTGATAGAGCCGTACGCCGCTGCCATCATCCTCGTCGTCATCGTCGCTGTTGTCGGCGGTGTCGGACACGGTGTTCATGCTCTGCACATCGACGGCGACATATTTGCCGATGTCCGAGAGGGCTGCGATCGCCTCGACCTGGGTGTCGTTGGCGACGATCACGCGATAGGGCTGTAGCCGCGCTCCCGGGGCCGGATTTGCCGGCGCCATCAGGATGCGCAGTTTCTGGCCTTCCTTGAGGCCGCCATCGCGGCCGCGGGCGCCAAGCGTGGCCGCGATCGCCTTGGCCTCCTCGGCTGTCGCGCCCATGTCGCGCAGCACCGAGGTGACGGTGTCGCCCTTCTTGACGATATGCACCCGTTCCCCGGTCGGATTGCCGCCGGTGACCTGCTCCTTGGTCTTCGGCAGCAGCGTGACGTTTTCCGGCACCACGCGGGTCTCGAAGCCGGCATAGGGATCGGAAACGTTGCCTTCGGTGGCATAGGCGAGCTTGATGTCGGGCTGCGCGCCGCCGACATCGGCGGTGGCGTTGGCCAGCGTATAACGGACGCCGCCGTTATTGCCGCGCCAGTTGGCTGCGTCACGCACCCGCATCAGGATCTCGTCGAGCGCCACCACCGCGGCGATCTTCGCCTTCGGCAGCACCTGCCCGAGATCCTTGGTCACGAAGGAGACCTCGGCATCGGGCTCCACGGCCTCGGGGTTGTTCGGATCGTCGGCCGCCGCGGTCTGATTAGTGCCGACATCGGTCAGCATGCGTTGGGCGTTGAACGGCGGGATCTTGGCCGAAAGATCGCTTGTCGTCATCGAGAGGTTGCCGGAGATGCGAACATACGGCCGCACCCGCATCACGTCGCGGTTGCCGACGCGAGTGACCGTCGATACCCGCACCACGTTGCGCGAGGCGCTTGATTCCGACGGCGGCGGCAGGCGGTCGCTCTTGTGCAGGGTGGCGGCGCGGTCATTGGCGCTGACGGCACCGCGCAGCGCGCCCTCGACCCGCTCCGGGAGCTTGGCAAAGGTCATCTCGCCGTCGAGGGACGCAAAAACGGCGCCGCCGATCAAGGCTGCGCCGCACAGGCCGGTGAGGATAGTGCCGCTGAACCATTGTACGGAAACACGGCGGCGGTCGATCACCGCAGCCTCCGAGCCGTCAACCGACAGCGGCGGCTCGTGACCGAGATCGATCATCCCGGTCTCGCGTCCAAAGCCGCTCCCGCGTGACGCCCGTTGGCTCAAACCCGTGTCCCCCCAAGTTCCATCAGCATACGACGAGACTTCCGCACTCCCTTGCGCCCGCATTCGCCCTAGCAGGGCAATCCGGCAGTACGGCGCGTCACATACAGCAACATTCGTGAATTATCGAAGGCCGATGGCCAACCACAATCTCGAACGGCAACGATGTGTAAATCTCTCGATGTTGCTCGGCCGCGTGGAACTGGCGACGGGTTCATCAGAAATCGTCAGTCCCTTGGTAGAAACCACCGGCAGCCCCCACTGGCATCCGGCGATTCATTTTGCATAACTAATCGTCAGAACGTCGCAGGATTGTGGCTCAAGTACGGCGTAAAGTCCCGAAAAATCGAGCAATTCTGCGCATCAGAAGAATCTGCACCTGATGCGACGATTTGTTGACAATGGCCGTTGACAAGCCGGATTGGGCCGGCCTATAAGGCACCCACTGAGCGCGGCGCTGCATTGGCCCGGTAGGCCAAGGCAAGCTTTCGCGCCCTTGATGCTCCTCACTTTGATGAGTGACTCAACAGCCGATGTAAATCGGTTGCGGATTTGCCGTCGCGTGAAGGAGGTCAGAACCCTTCTTAAGGGTGTGAGGTCCTCGGATCTCGGGCTGTTTGACAAGTGAAGATGAAGAAAGAGAAACGTGGACGGCGGAGTCCTTGCGGGTCTCGATTTTGAAAGCCAGGGTTTTCGAACCCAGGATTTTTCCCGATCGGGACCGGACGAAAGACTTCGGCGGTACACGTTTTGAATAAGGTTACACCATGATCTCTTCATTGAGATCAGGTCGCCAGCGATGTGAATCGCTGCGCGATTTCGGTGTGGACCTCGTCAAACGTTGTGATCAGCCGGTTCAAAGTTTCAAGTCCAACTTGAGAGTTTGATCCTGGCTCAGAGCGAACGCTGGCGGCAGGCTTAACACATGCAAGTCGAGCGGGCGTAGCAATACGTCAGCGGCAGACGGGTGAGTAACGCGTGGGAACGTACCTTTTGGTTCGGAACAACACAGGGAAACTTGTGCTAATACCGGATAAGCCCTTACGGGGAAAGATTTATCGCCGAAAGATCGGCCCGCGTCTGATTAGCTAGTTGGTGAGGTAATGGCTCACCAAGGCGACGATCAGTAGCTGGTCTGAGAGGATGATCAGCCACATTGGGACTGAGACACGGCCCAAACTCCTACGGGAGGCAGCAGTGGGGAATATTGGACAATGGGCGCAAGCCTGATCCAGCCATGCCGCGTGAGTGATGAAGGCCCTAGGGTTGTAAAGCTCTTTTGTGCGGGAAGATAATGACGGTACCGCAAGAATAAGCCCCGGCTAACTTCGTGCCAGCAGCCGCGGTAATACGAAGGGGGCTAGCGTTGCTCGGAATCACTGGGCGTAAAGGGTGCGTAGGCGGGTCTTTAAGTCAGGGGTGAAATCCTGGAGCTCAACTCCAGAACTGCCTTTGATACTGAAGATCTTGAGTTCGGGAGAGGTGAGTGGAACTGCGAGTGTAGAGGTGAAATTCGTAGATATTCGCAAGAACACCAGTGGCGAAGGCGGCTCACTGGCCCGATACTGACGCTGAGGCACGAAAGCGTGGGGAGCAAACAGGATTAGATACCCTGGTAGTCCACGCCGTAAACGATGAATGCCAGCCGTTAGTGGGTTTACTCACTAGTGGCGCAGCTAACGCTTTAAGCATTCCGCCTGGGGAGTACGGTCGCAAGATTAAAACTCAAAGGAATTGACGGGGGCCCGCACAAGCGGTGGAGCATGTGGTTTAATTCGACGCAACGCGCAGAACCTTACCAGCCCTTGACATCCCGGTCGCGGACTCCAGAGACGGAGTTCTTCAGTTCGGCTGGACCGGAGACAGGTGCTGCATGGCTGTCGTCAGCTCGTGTCGTGAGATGTTGGGTTAAGTCCCGCAACGAGCGCAACCCCCGTCCTTAGTTGCTACCATTTAGTTGAGCACTCTAAGGAGACTGCCGGTGATAAGCCGCGAGGAAGGTGGGGATGACGTCAAGTCCTCATGGCCCTTACGGGCTGGGCTACACACGTGCTACAATGGCGGTGACAATGGGAAGCGAAGACGCAAGTCCTAGCAAATCTCAAAAAGCCGTCTCAGTTCGGATTGGGCTCTGCAACTCGAGCCCATGAAGTTGGAATCGCTAGTAATCGTGGATCAGCACGCCACGGTGAATACGTTCCCGGGCCTTGTACACACCGCCCGTCACACCATGGGAGTTGGTTTTACCTGAAGACGGTGCGCTAACCGAAAGGGGGCAGCCGGCCACGGTAGGGTCAGCGACTGGGGTGAAGTCGTAACAAGGTAGCCGTAGGGGAACCTGCGGCTGGATCACCTCCTTTCTAAGGATGGTCCTTCAGAGAGCTCACGCTCACTATCGGATCGTTTTAGAAACATCTCGGGGCCAATCGATCGCCAGATCGCTTGAGCTCCATTGGCGGGACCTCGCCGTCTTCGTTTCTCTTTCTTCGCGGACGAACACGCGCCAGGGGCTTGAGCGCTGTGCGATGCATCGGCGACAGCCGGTTGCGCGCGAGCGGGCTCCGATCCTCAAAAGGGATAAGCGTCAGGGGCTTGTAGCTCAGTTGGTTAGAGCGCGCGCTTGATAAGCGTGAGGTCGGAAGTTCAAGTCTTCCCAGGCCCACCACTTTGATCGAGCGCATGTGTCTCTCTTATCCAGCCCACGGCATTCGTCTTCTGGTACGGGGCCATAGCTCAGCTGGGAGAGCGCGTGCTTTGCAAGCATGAGGTCGTCGGTTCGATCCCGTCTGGCTCCACCAGATGAAGTCGAAGATCGATGCGCTGCTTCAAGCCTCGACATAATCGTCCGCGAAACATCAATTCGCACACGCAGTCCGGATGGACGCGGTGTGCGTGTTATCTGACATCGTAAAGAGGAGATCGATCCAAGTTTGGGATCTGCGGAGCAATTCGCGGATGCTCATTCACTATCTCCAGATCATTTTCGGCGCTCGTTCATCGCAAGGTGAGCGGGTTGTAAAATGATCCTTGTTAGCGAAGCTTGACCGCCTCGCTATTGGTTCGATCTTACGAAGCAAGCTGGTCTTTCTAATCAATGTTCGGCCGCGCAAGCAGCATTCATCGAGGGTGCGCGCTTTGAGATTTCGGTCTCAATGCGATTGGGCGGCATACATTCTGCCGAGTGTGTGGACATTGATAATGAGAGCAATCAAGTGCCTTAAGGGTGTTCGGTGGATGCCTTGGCGCTGAGAGGCGATGAAGGACGTGCTACGCTGCGATAAGCCGTGGGGAGCTGCGAAGAAGCTTTGATCCACGGATTTCCGAATGGGGAAACCCACCTTCGATAGCCGGAACTCCAAGATCTTGTGTCTTGGGGTTCGAACAGAGATGTTTGATACCAAGCCGCGAGGTTTTGGATTTCCGGTTATCAAGAGAAGGTATGAGACTTCTGAATAAAATAGGAGGTTTCAAGCGAACCCAGGGAACTGAAACATCTAAGTACCTGGAGGAAAGGACATCAATCGAGACTCCGTTAGTAGTGGCGAGCGAACGCGGACCAGGCCAGTGGTACATCAAAGACAACCGGAACCTGTCAGGAAAGCAGGGCCTCAGAGGGTGATAGCCCCGTACGGGTAATGCGATGATGTATCCTTGAGTAAGGCGGGACACGTGCAATCCTGTCTGAACATGGGGGGACCACCCTCCAAGCCTAAGTACTCCTCAGCGACCGATAGTGAACCAGTACCGTGAGGGAAAGGTGAAAAGCACCCCGACGAGGGGAGTGAAATAGACCTGAAACCGGACACCTACAAACAGACGGAGCCCAAGATGCGTTCTGGGTGACGTCGTACCTTTTGTATTATGGGCCAGCGACTTAATTTAACGAGCAAGCTTAAGCCGATAGGCGAAGGCGTAGCGAAAGCGAGTCTGAATAGGGCGTCAAGTTCGTTGTATTAGACCCGAAACCTAGTGATCTAGCCATGAGCAGGTTGAAGGTGAGGTAACACTCACTGGAGGACCGAACGGGTGCCTGTTGAAAAAGGCTCCGATGACTTGTGGTTAGGGGTGAAAGGCCAATCAAACTGGGAAATAGCTGGTTCTCCGCGAAAGATATTTAGGTATCGCCTCGGATGAATACCTCAGGGGGTAGAGCACTGGATGGGCTAGGGGGACTTACCGTCTTACCAAACCCAACCAAACTCCGAATACCTGAGAGTACTATCCGGGAGTCACACGGCGGGTGCTAACGTCCGTCGTGGAGAGGGAAACAACCCGGACCTACAGCTAAGGCCCCTAATTCGTGGCTAAGTGGGAAAGGATGTGGAAATCCCAAAACAACCAGGAGGTTGGCTTAGAAGCAGCCATCCTTTAAAGAAAGCGTAACAGCTCACTGGTCTAAATAAGGGTTTCTGCGCCGA
>NZ_JBVAPG010000018.1:67500-79367 GCF_055413685.1 Bradyrhizobium sp. LeoA1Lang
GACCAAGAAATATGTCGGCCCCGAAGCCGTCATCAAGGCGCAGATCGCCCAGGTCCAGGCCGACAAGAAGATGTCGGCGAAGGACAAGAAGGAAGCGCTCGCCGATCTCAACGAAGCCCTGAAGTCGCCGCAGCCCGCGGTCGAGAACAAGGGCAATATCGACCTTGTGACGAAATACTACGACAAGCTCGCCGAGGTTCTCGGGGCCAGCGACCAGGAGTGACGGCGGGTGGCGCGATAAGCGCCGCCTGTCATGTAGTCCGTCCAAAGATTTTCGTCATTCCGGGGCGCGCGTAGCGCGAGCCCGGAACCCATTTCGCAATGCACTCCGCGGTTGGATGGATTCCGGGCTCGCGACTTCGTCGCGCCCCGGAATGACAGAAATCGAAAGCCCCGGAGCGTCTCTGGGGCTTTTGCTGTTTCTCGCTGATGGGTCACTTACGTCCGCGTCCGCATCCGCATCATGAAGCTGTCGAAGCTCAATTCGGCGACCTGCATCCAGGCCAGCGATTCGTTGCGGTAGGCCGAAAGGCTTGAATACATCTTCTTGAAGTGCGGGTTGGTCTTGGCGAGATCGGCATAGATCTCGTTCGCGGCGTTGTAGCAGCTTTCCAGCACTTCCTGCGGGAAGGGGCGGAGCTGCGCGCCGGCGACGATCAGCCGTTTGAGCGCCGGCGGGTTGACGGCGTCATATTTGCCGGTGACCCAGGTGAAGCAGTCTTCGGATGCGGCCTCGACCGCGGCCTGATAATGCTTCGGCAGGTTGTTCCACTTCTCGAGATTCATGAGGTTGTGGCCCTGGCCGGTGCCTTCCCACCAACCGGGATAATAATAGAACTTCGCGACCTTCACGAAGCCGAGCTTCTCGTCGTCATAGGGGCCGACCCATTCGGCAGCGTCGATGGTGCCCTTCTCCAGCGCCGGATAGATGTCGCCCCCCGCGATCTGCTGCGGCACGCCGCCAACCTTGGCGATGATGGTGCCGGCAAATCCGCCGACGCGGAATTTGAGGCCCTGAAGGTCCGCCGTTGACTTGATCTCCTTGCGGAACCAGCCGCCCATCTGCGCGCCGGTCGAGCCGGTCGGAACGCTGGTGCAGCCATATTCCTTGAGCAGATCGTTGAGCAGATCCTGTCCACCGCCCCATTGCAGCCAGGAGATGTGCTGGCGCGTGTTGAGGCCGAACGGCAGCGATGTGCCGAAGGTGAAGGCCGGGTTCTTGCCCCAATAGTAATAGAGCGCGGTGTTGCCCATCTCGACCGTGCCGTTCGACACGGCATCGAGAACCTGCAGGCCGGGCACGATTTCGCCGGCGGCGAACGGCTGGATCTGGAATCGGTTGTCGGTGATCTCGGCCACACGCTTGCAGAAAAATTCGCAGCCGCCATAGAGCGTATCGAGCGCTTTCGGCCAACTCGCCGCCAGGCGCCATTTCACTTCCGGCATCGATTGCGCAACCGCGGGCGCAGCAATGGCGCTCGCGGCGAGCGAGATGCCGCCTGCCTTCAAGAACTCACGACGTTTCATTGCGTTTCCCCTCTGCTGGTGTCGATACCTCGACGAGGGACAACGATCTTGAGTGTCGTTTTTGGCTTCGTCGGTGACCGACGCTGGATTGTGGTGATTGGGTTGGCAGGCCTTCAAAAGGCTCTTGTTATCGGAATTCCGAAATTTCCGGTTCCGTCAGCGAGCATGACCGTTCGCCCACCGATAATCAAGCGCAATGCTCTATCGCAGTTGCGAAGCGCGCGCTCAATCTTCAGGCACGCACGCGCTCGGCGCCTGCCTTCGTCCCGCCGAACGCAGCTTCCATCGCCTTGCGCGTCTTGATCGTCTCGTTATTGGTGTCGATCTCGACATCGCTCCAGCGCACCACCGCGCCATGCACGATATTGTTCTTCAGCTTCACGCGATGGGCGAGCCCGATCGGCAAGGCGCCGGCGGCAAGGCTCGCTTGTGCCGGCATCAGCTTGCCCCACACCGTGTAGCCGCCTTCGCCATCGAGCTCTTCGCCCGCACGCAGATCGCGTTTGGCGACTGCGGCGACATCGCCGCGAAAACCATGCGGCTGGCCGGTTGGCTCATTGCGTAATGCTGCCGACAGGACCGAAATGTTCAACTCCAGTCCGATCAGATGGTAGGGCTTGTACATCGCCGCATAGCGGCCGGAGGCGTCGGTCTTCAGCCCGTATTGCTTGAAGCAATCGGCGGCATAATCGTTCGGCGCTTCCAGCACGACATAGACGCCCCAGCGCAGGTCGCGGAAGACGGGACGGCCGTCGCGCTCGATCGACGACACCACTTCCACCACGCCCGACTTCTTCAGCACGCCGCCTTTCTCGCGCGGCCGCAAGATATGCGGGAGATCGTCGACGCCGCATGGCGGAAACAAGAGGCCGTCGGAGGGCACGTCGAGGCCGGTGGCGTTCGCAATCGCTGCCATCTCGATCGCGGATTTGGTGCCGTCGAGGAAGGAGTTGAACATCTGCGGGTTCATGCCGGCGGATTGCGCCTCGCCGGCGGTGAGGCCGTAATGACTCCAGACGCCTTCCGGCGTCACGTCGTGATAGGCCGGCAGATACTTCGTGCCCTTGCCGGCGACGACGACGCGAAAGCCGGTGGCGCGCGCCCAATCGACCATTTCGGCCGTCAGCGCCGGCTGGTCGCCATAGGCGAGCGAATAGACCACGCCGGCCTTGCGGGCTTCTTCCGCAAGCAGCGGGCCCGCCAGCACGTCGGCCTCGACATTGACCATGACGACGTGCTTGCCGGCCGCAATCGCCGCGCGTGCGTGTTTGATGCCGACCGCAGGATTGCCGGTCGCCTCCACCACCACATCGATCGGGCCGCCGGCAATCGCGCGTACGCCGTCATCGGTGAACGTCGTGGCCTTGATCCGATCATCGTCCCAACCGACGGTGCGGCACGCCTCGCGTGCGCGGTCGCGGTCGAGATCGATGATGATGGGCACCTCCAGCCCCGGCGTATGCGGCACCTGCGACAGGAACATCGAGCCGAATTTTCCGGCGCCGATCAGCGCCACGCGAACCGGCTTGCCGGCAGCGGCGCGGGCTTTGAGGAGGTGGTGGAGGTTCATGGCGGGACATCCGATGATCGTTGTTTTCGTCATTCCGGGGCACGCGAAGCGTGAACCCGGAATCCATCGGGCCGCATGCGCGAACGGAGAAATGGATTCCGGGCCCGCGCTTCGCGCGTCCCGGAATGACAGTGTGAGAGACTACTCCGCCGCCTGTCGCGGCGCACGCGCCAGCCGCACCAGCGCGTCGTCCGCGACCGTCTGGATCGGCGTGAAATCGCGATGGGCGATGTATTCCGGCCGCGTCGGGGTGCGGATGTAGTTCGAGACCGCGTTCAGCGTCAGGTAGACGATCTTGCGCGGATAGGGCGTGATGTTGCCGCTCGAGCCGTGCACGAGATTGCCGTGGAACATCAGCATGCCGCCGGGCTTGCCGGTCGGCGCGACAATGCCGCCGTCCTTCACCAGGCGCGTCACGGTCTCCTCGTCCAGCGTCCACAGCGGATAGGAGGTGGTCTGAAGGTCATGGGCGGCCTTGAGGTCGCCGGCGTGGTGGCTCTTCGGCACCAGCATCAAGGGGCCGTTGATCGGCATCACCTCGTCGAGGAAGATCGCGATGTTCATCGCGCGCGGCTCCGGCATGCCGTCGTCGCGCTTCCAGGTGCCGTAATCCTGATGCCATTGCCAGACGTCGCCGGTGAAGGCCGCTTTCGCATTGATCTTGAACTGGTGCATGTAGACCTTCTCGCCGAAGATCTGCTCGATCGGGTCGATCATGCGCGGATGTGCGCCGAGGGCGCCGAAAGCCTCGTTATAGAGATGCGCGGCAAAGGCGGTGCGCGGCGCGCCGCTCTTTTCGCGCCATACCTCGGGGCGGTTGGCGTCGTAGATGTTCATCGCCTCGCGGGCGAGGGAATCTACCTCTTCCTGGCTGAACAATTCGGGCAGGAACAGCCAGCCCTCGCGGTTGAAGAATTCGATCTGCTCTGGCGTCAGTTTCACGGTGCTTCCTCCTTTTGGTTTTCTTTGACGGCGCGCCGATCACGCCGCCACGTCGGTCGCTCTCAGTCTTTCCTCCGTCATCCGGCCTGCCATCTGCGCATGCGCAAGGGCTGCGGTCTCGGCCGCCCTTGCGTTGCCGGCAAGGACATGTGCGGCGATCTGCTCATGCTCGGCCCAGGCGCTCTCGCGATAGTCGAGCTCGGCGAGCACAGTCGCCATCGAGCGGCGCATATGCGCCCATTGCGGAGCGATCATCTCCTCGATCGCGGGATTGCCTGACAGCGCGTAGATCGCGCTGTGGAAGTCGACATCGCGCGCGATCAGTTCTGCGAGCGGCGTGTGCGCGTCGATCGCGCGGCCGGCGGTAAGCGCCGCTTCGAGCCGCCCGCGGCCAGCAGCATCCGTTCTGCTGCGCCCGGCGGCGAGCAGCGCGGCCAGCGCGTCGATCGCGCCGCGGACTTCGTAGAGTTGGCGGATGCGCTGCGGATCGAGCTGGGTCACCTCGAAGCCGCGGCGGCCGCTCTCGGCGACCAATCCCTGCCGGTGCAACAGATGCAGCGCATGCGACACCGGCTGGCGCGACACGCCAAGCTTCTCGGCAAGCTCGTTCTGGGTGATCCGCTGCCCGGGCGGCAGCGTGCGGTCGATGATTGCCTCCAGGATCCGCGCATAGACCTGGTCGATCAGGTTGGGTAGCGGCTCGAGCGGGAGCATACCGGGCGTTTCCTTCGGAATACGGAATTCCGTATTCGGAAAGGCTACCCCCGGCTCTAGATGCAGTCAAGGCGAAACCTGGCTGCCCTCAGCCTAGTTGCTCGGAGGCATCTCGATGTCGAACGCCGCGATCCGCTCCGCATTGGCAACGGCCTCGAACGCCGTGATCCTGTCGCCCGCAATGGTGAACTGCAGCACGATCCGCAATTGCCCGTCGAGAATGACCGCCAGCGCCGGGGCGCCATCGACCAGTGCCGGCTTTGCAGCCTGCGCCCGTCCCTTGAAGGTCTCGGCAACCGCCGTCGCGCCGCGGATTTCCGCCAGCGATCCCAATCGCTGCGCTGCAGCGTCGGCGCGGAACACGACACCGGGATCGAGCACTGCGAGCAGGCCTTCGAAATCGCCGTCGCGCGAGGCCGCAAGGAATGCCTCGACGATCCGGCGCTGCCGCGGCGCATCGCCATCGGTGGCCTCGCGGGAGCCCTGCACGCGGCGCCGGGCACGGCTTGCAAGCTGGCGCGCCGCCGCCGGCGTGCGGCCGACGATCGGCGCGATCTCCTCGAAGGGGACGGCGAACATGTCGTGCAGCACGAAAGCGAGCCGCTCGGCCGGCGCGCGCGCATCCAGCACCACCAGCAGCGCCGCGCCGACGGAATCGGCCATCTCGGCGTCGCGCTCATGCATATCGTGCGCGGCCGGCTCGGGCACATGCGGGCCCATCGGGTCCTCGCGGCGCGCCTTGCGCGCGCGCAGCATGTCGAGGCAGACACGGGCGATCACGGTGGTCAGCCAGCCTCCCAGATTTTCGACCGCGGAGGCATCGGTGCGGCTCAGCCGCAGCCAGGTCTCCTGCACGGCGTCGTCGACCTCGCTCGCTGAGCCGAGCATGCGGTAGGCCACTGCGCGGAGATGGGCCCGGTTGGTCTCGAATTGCGCGGCCAGAAAATTTTTCTCGTCCGTCGGTCACACTCTCCATCTCGCGTCCGTCATGGCCATGACGAAGCAAATCCGGCCGGTGTGACAGCAAATCGGCTGGACTGCGATGGTCATTCCCGAGGCCATGAAGACGATGCAGACGCTCAGCAACCTGCCGCACGGCAGCCTGCCCGAGAAACTGCTCGAACTCGTGCACCTGCGCGCCAGCCAGATCAACGGCTGCAGCGTCTGCGTCGACATGCATCCGAAACTCGCGAAGAGGGCTGGGGAAACGGACGAGCGGCTGTTCTGCGTCGCTGCCTGGCGCGATGCGCCCTATTTCACCGACGCCGAGCGCGCCGCGCTAGCGCTGACGGAATCGCTGACCCGGCTTAGCGATCGCGAGGAGGGGGTGCCGGATGCGATCTGGCGTGAGGCCGACAAGCATTTCAACGAAAAGGAGTTGGCGTCCCTGATCCTTGCGATCGCCGTCATCAACGTCTGGAATCGCCTCAACGTCGCCGTCCGCCAGCCGGTCGGCGCGTGGAAGATCTGATCGAGGGACGCCTCCCGCCTCTTTCCCTTGGAGAGAGGCCGTCTGAACATTGCATCGGTCGGTGTCGAGCTTCTCCGAAGCCTCCTCACCGGCCGCATCGCCTCTTCCTGAATTCATTATTGAGCACTTAAGGCCTGCACAGAAAAAGCCCGCCAATCCCGGTGACGCTGAAAACGACACCCAATCCAAGTCTCTGGAACTGTGCTACATTCGGCGAAGTCTGATCGGACGCTTGGGTTGGCCAAGTCGGCTGGTTATGTCTCGATCGGCCCTGTTTCCCATTCTCGCGTCATCCCGTTCTTACTTTGAAGATTCCGCCTGTCATGTCAGAGCGCCGATTAATGCTGCAACCGACAATCAGAAACCGAATCCTTGGCATTGCCATGGGGCTGATCGTGCTGATGGCCATCATCTCGGTGTTGTCGACGGTGATGGCAAGGAGGATCGCCCACCAACTCGATGAGCTGACGACGAAATATGTTGAGGCTTACGGTCATCTGGCGCGGATGAATGTCCGTTCGCTCGAGCAGGCATTGGCTCTCCGCAGGATGGTGATCGCAAGCATGCAATCGCCACCGGACCAGGCTGCAGTGGCCGAGCAGCAGAAAGTCTACGAGGCGAAGGGCCTGGAAGTCGATCAGGAAGCGAAGACCGCGCGTGGCCTCGTCAACGCGATCATCGCGGATCTTTCCACCGAATCCGACAACGCGAGGCTGGGCCGGATCGACGATCGAATTGAGACGCTGAATAGCGACCTTCGCCGCTATCTGGGTGAGGAGCACAAACGGCTGCTGCCGTTGCTCGAAGCCGGCAATCTTGCCGAAGTCAATGCCAGTCTTGCTCGCACCGAAGCCCTGCGCAATGAACTCAACCAGAGAGTGGATGAGGTTCGCGGGGAGATGCTGGCGCAGGTGCGCGCCGACGCCGCGGTGACGATGAAGGATCAGCAAAGGTCGATTTTGGCCTCCGTCATTCTGACGGCACTTGCCGCGATACTGGGCCTGCTCTTTTCGTTCTTCGTAAGCACCGGCATCACGCGGCCGGTCAGGCGCTTGCTGGAAGGGACCCGCGCGGTCGAAGCCGGCCGGCTCGATGGCACGATCGACGTCACGACCCGGGACGAGATCGGCCAACTGACGACGGCGTTCAACAACATGGTCGAGCAATTGCGCCACAAGGAGCGGATGCGCGAGACCTTCGGCAGATACATCGACCCGCGAGTCGTGGAGGGGCTGATTGAGAGACAATCATTGACCGCGACCGACGGTCAGCGCCGTATCATGACCGTGCTGTTCTGCGACATGAAGGGCTTTACCAGCCTCAGCGAGGGAATGACGCCGCAGGGATTGGTCAAAGTGATGAATCACTATCTCTCGACGATGTCGGGCCCGATCCGCAGCCATCACGGGATCATCGACAAATATATCGGCGATGCGATCATGGCCTATTGGGGCCCGCCATTCAACGAGGATGGCGAACAAGCGCGGCTTGCCTGCCTTGCCGCCATCGACATGGCCGATCGCGGTACGGCTTTGCGGACGGAATTGCCCGAGCTGCTTGGCGTGCGGTCGGTACCGAGTGAATGCGACGTTCGCATCGGGGTTGCGACCGGCGAGGTGCTGGTGGGAAGCATCGGCTCGGAATTCATGATGAGCTACACCGTCATGGGCGACGCGGTGAACCTTGCCTCGCGCCTGGAGGGCGTGAACAAGATATACGGAAGCCATGCCCTGGTTTCCGAAGCGACCGTGAAAGCGGCCGCCGATGCGATCGAGTTTCGCGAGGTCGATCGGCTGGTCGTCGTTGGCCAGACGCGGCCGGTTACGGTGTTCGAGATCATCGGGCGCAAGGGCGAGCTGAGCCCGGCGCAATTGGCATTGTTGAAGCGATATTCCGACGGACTTGCCGCTTATCGCGCCCGACATTGGGACGACGCGCTCCAGGCCTTCAAGGAAGCACTTGAAGCGGTTCCCGCCGACGGGCCATCCATGACCTTTGTCAAACGCATCGACGGCTTCAAGATAAATCCGCCCACCGACGATTGGGATGGCTCATGGTATCTCGATCACAAGTGATGCGCCTCTCCACTCGTCATTGCGAGCCACCGGGTCGGCGCGCAGCGCCGCCCGATGACAGGCTCCGCGAAGCAATGCATGTCTCAGCGACCCGAGAAATGGATTGCTTCGCTGCGCTCGCAATGACGTGGCGGCGGCGGAGATGAGCGGCAGTCACTCCGCCAGAAAATCCAGCACGGTCTCGCAATAGCGCTGCGGGGCCTGCTCGAACATCGGATGCGTCGTGCCCGGGATCATCTCGGTGCGCGAACCCTTCACATGGGCCGCCAGCGTGTGCAGCACTTTCGGCAGCGCGCCTCTGGTGTTGGCGCCGCCGATGAACAGGGTCGGCGTCTGGATCGCTTCGGCGTCCGCCTTCGAGAACGGCGGACGCTTGTCGCGCGTCTGGCCAATCAGCGTCGTCGCGTTGTCGCGCAACGGTTCTTTCACCGCCGCCGGCAACCGCTTCCAGGCGCCGGGGCCTTCCAGCGCGTCGATGAAGATCTGCAGCCCGCCATCGATGTCGCCCTTGGCGATGATTTCGGCGGAGGCGGCGATCCGCGCCGCCAGCGGCGAGGGGCCCGGCTTGAACTCGGGATCGAGCGTTTCATCCAGTTCGCCACCGGGCTCGGCCAGGATCAGTTTGCGCAACAGATCCGGCCGCCGCTGCGCGACGCGGAAGGAGACGTGTCCGCCGCGCGAGTGGCCCATCAGGTCGACCGGCTTCGGCTCGATCTGCTCGATGAAGGCGATGACGTCTTCGACGTGCTGGGCAATCGAATAGGTGTCGCCGACACCGTCCCAGCGGTCGGGGAAGAAGTGCCGCAGGCTGACCGCGATCACGCGGTGCTTGCGCGACAGAAGTCCCAGCGTCGCCGACCAGATGCGGAAATCGCAGAGCGAGCCGTGCACGCACACCAGTGGCGGCCCTTCGCCCACCTCGAGATAGGCCATGTCGTATCCGTTGACGCGAAGGGTTTGCATGCAGGGGCTCGTGGAGGCTGAAGGGACGGCCCATGATTCCATGGAACGCAGGCGCTGCCCATGCCCGAAAACGCAGGGCGGAAGTCTCGCTTTTTCAAGTGGATGCCGCCGATCCGGTATTGCCGATACCTCGGGTTCCGGCCAGGATTCGGGTGGTTAGCAATATTCGCCAAGCCTAGATTCCGCGACAAGGATCAAGCTCCTACATGGAGCCAAGCGGATATGGAGCAAGCCATGACCGACCAGCATTTCGCGATCTTCGACACCGTGATCGGCGCTTGCGGCGTAGTGTGGGGCGAGCGCGGCATCACCGGCGTGCAATTGCCGATGGGGAGCGAGGAAAAGACCCGCCAGCGCATCCAGCAGCGGAGCGGCGAGGTGATGGAAGCCGCGCCGCCCGCGGACGTGAGACGCGCGATCGAGGCCATGACCGAACTGCTCGAGGGCAAGCCGAACGACCTTGCCGAGGTCGTGCTCGACCTTGACGGCGTGCCGGCGTTCAACCGCGGCGTCTATGACATCGCGCGCAGGATCCCGCCGGGCAAGACCATGACCTATGGCGAGATCGCCAAGCAGCTTGGCGGCGTCGAACTGTCGCGCGACGTCGGCCAGGCGCTCGGCCGCAACCCGTGCCCAATCGTCGTGCCCTGCCATCGCGTGCTCGCGGCCGGCGACAAGCCCGGCGGCTTCTCGGCGAATGGTGGCGTGGTGACGAAGCTGAAGATGCTTGAGATCGAGGGCGCCATCGTCAACCACACGCCGAGCTTGTTTGATTGAGCAAATCGCAGGGTGGGCAAAGCACAGCGTGCCCACCATCACGGCGGAGTCTCTAACGGTGGGCACGCTGCGCTTTGCCCACCCTACGCGGCTAAGCGAGCGTCTCGCACCTAAACCCGTCGCCTCTGCGCCGGATCTTGCCGATCGAGGGCGAGGGGAAATGCGCGGTGCAGCAGAGCGTGTCGGTGTCGCAATAGCGCTCCAGGAAACTGCGCCGCGTCCGCGCCGCCTGCGCCTGGTCGACATCGAACTTCGCCGACAGTTCCGGATAGTGCGTCTGCAGCGGCGAGTGCATGAGATCGCCGGAGAACACGGCGTCGTCCTTGCCGCGCCCAAGGGTGAAGGCGACATGGCCCGGCGTGTGTCCGGGCGTCGGCAGGATGCGTGCGTGGTCGCCGATCGCAAAATCGTGGCTCACGACCGCCTCGCGCTTTGACTCCACGATCGGCAGCACGCTGTCGACGAAGGCCGGCACCTCGCTTTTTTCGTTTTGCGCGGTCCAGTGGTCGAACTCGCCCTTGGCAAAGACGTAGCGCGCTTTTGGAAACGTTGGCACCCAGCGGCCGTTTTCCAATCGCGTGTTCCAGCCGACATGGTCGACATGCAGATGCGTGCACATCACATAGTCGATGTCTTCGACCGAGAACCCGGCCGCGGCGAGGCCGCGCATATAGGTGTCGTCGGTCTTCATGTTCCATTTCGGACGCTGCGGGCGCGGCTTGTCGTTGCCGATGCAGCTATCGATCAGGATGGTGTGATGCGGCGTCTTCACGACATAGGACTGGAAGCACAGCAGCAGCACGTCGCTATCATCGAGCGCCTTGGCCTCGCGCATCCAGGCCCGGTTCTCGGCCAGCACTTCCGGCGTCAAGCCGGGCAGCATCTCCAGGGCCGGCAGGAATGCCGTCTCCTGCTCGATGATGCGGTGGATGGTGATATCTCCGATCGAGAAGGTGAGGCTCATGGCAGACTCCGCTTCAGGCTGGAGGCACCGAGATCTTGACTGACGGCCGCTCCAGCATCTTCTGGTTGAACGCATCGAGCTTCGGATGGGCCTTGCGCCAGCCGCAGTCGGGGAAGCGGAGGTCGGCATAGCCGAGCACGCAAACCAGTCCGATCTGTGCGATGTTGAACGGCCCGGAAAGCACATCCTCCCGCCGCTCGAACCGCGCCATGCCGGCCCAGGCCCGGTTCCAATGGTCGTCATACCAAGCCTGCCACTGCGAGCCCTGCGGCCGCACCATCTTTTCGTAACGGCACAACAGCATGGAATCGAGCATGCCCTGCAGCAGCGAGTGATCGGTCTTCGCCTTCCAGCGCGCCGGTCCGGACGAGGGAATCAATTTGCCGCCGCCGGCGAGATCGTCGAGATATTCGACAATGACGTAGGAATCGAGGATGACGTCGCCGTCATCGAGGATCAGCACCGGGAGTTTCTTCAGCGGGTTGATATCGCGCGTATAGGCATCATTCGCGGTGCCTGGCGCGACCGTGGTGGGGACCAGTTCGATCTTGTCGATCAGCCCGGTCTCGATCGCAGCGATGCGCACCTTGCGGGCAAACGGCGAGGCGGGCGAGAAAGTAAGCTTCATGGGATGCCCCTTGGGTCGTAGGGTGGGCAAAGCGAAGCGTGCCCACCATTAGCAATTCTGCTCGTGATGGTGGGCACGCTTCGCTTTGCCCACCCTCATATGGGGCTTCGTGAGTCAAGGCTCTCAACGAACAGGGTTGGGTTGGGTTTTTGCGGTGAGAGGGCGGCGCGCGGAGCCATGCGTAGCGCAGCGCGACGACCGGGCCCCGGGCGAGGATTGGCTTCCGAAGATTTCTG
>NZ_JBVAPG010000190.1:0-14187 GCF_055413685.1 Bradyrhizobium sp. LeoA1Lang
TCACCGGCGAGCGACAACACGCCTCAAGCACCTTGCGATCTTTCCGCGAAAGGTGGACTTCTCTTGCTTCGGGGATCATCCATATCTTGAATCACGACTCACGATCCAAGAAAAGTGGGTACTAGCGTGGTGTAAGCGCGGACTCGATAGAGGCGTGCATAAGGCGGCAATGAAACCGCGAGCCCAGTCCAATCCTTCAGCATTGCAGCCCGCTTTTTGACGAGGAACGGCCCGACTACAAGTCCATCCAGCTCTGTCGTCAGAAACGCGGCAATCGCGTCTGCAACCGAATCCACGATCGGCTCGGCATTGTTGCTAAAGGACGTGTTGAGCAGAACTGGGATGCCCGTCCGCCTCTTGAACGCATTAATAAGCTCCCAGTAGGCGCGGCTGCAGAACGGCGATGTGTTCACGAAGTTCATGACCAAGCTTCTGAACCATTCTCAGGTCAAATCGCTATTGTCGGACGAGCATTTTTCGGTGGACGGGACGCTGATCGAAGTTTGGGCTTCGCAGAAGAGTTTTCTCCCCAAGGACGGCAGCGGCAACGATGATGATGGCGCCAACTTCCACGGCCAGAAGCGCAAGAACGACACCCATGCGAGTACCAGCGATCCGGACAGCAGGCTTTATCGCAAGGCGGCCGGACGCGAGGCCAAGCTTTGCTATATGGGCCACGCCACCATGGAGAACCGGCACGGGCTGGCGGTGGCCGGCAGGGTCACGCATTCATAAATTTTGTCTAGCCCGCCACTTACTCCTAGACACAGCATGTCGCGCTCCATTCGTCGTGATAGGGACACTCTACTGGCCTGACTCAGGACCGTTCCACCTGAGTGAGGTTCCACCTGAGTGAGGTGCACTGTCGCTCGCCGCCGCGAAGGTCAGTCAGAAGTTACCGACCTCAAACAATCTAGCGTAAGGTCCGTCTGCGAAGTGAAGCCGCAACTCATGAAAATTCTGTACCGTCTGGTCCAGCGGTCGCGTTTCCTGGCGCTGAAGAATGGCGCGACCAGAAAGCTGAAGCGCTGGAACCCCGAAGAACTCCCAAATCGTTGCCAAGCAAGCGGCGGGTTCGCGAAGAAGACTCTCGTACTCAATCACAAGCATGTTGGTCGGCGCGAAGGAGTGCGCGACCCGAGCGTGGAAATTGTCGGCAGTCTTGAAGTAGGCCTCGCAGTCGGCGATTGACAATCTGACGCACGGCGGCGGAGCCGCGTTGTCAGAGCTGAATTTCAGCCATTGGCGGGTTTGCCTTGCCTGCACCAGCGATCGTAGCGATTCCAATGTGTTTCTGCGAACCACGAGGATGACCTTCAGGCCTGGCCAACCGGCCAGCTCGGCAAAAAAGCCCGGACGATCGTGAAACTGAGGTTCGTTGATCTTGCAGCCAACGTGCGTCACCTTGTCGCTCCGCGGGGGATAGCGCAGGTAGGCAAGTTCTAGGAGCTCGCGATCGCTATGTAGCAGGCGATCCTTATCGGGCCACTTCGTATCATATGGATTGAGCAACTCACCGTTACTGAACACGTTCGGATGCTCGTTTAGCAATGCTTCCAGATAGTGCGTGCCAGTCCTTGGCATCCCAAGAATTACAAAGGGCTCAGGTGACAGTGCGGGGTAGGTCATTGCATGTGGCTCCAACTAATATTGATCGCGAGGCTTGGGGTGGCGCCCCGCACAAGAATCCACGCTGTCATCTCTCCGCCGACTCTTTCAATGATGTTGAGAAGCGGCGGGGATTAAATCCGCGCTCATGCAACGCTGCAATCAAGCGGGACAGCACCATGACCCGTCTGGTCGCGCAGGCCGGCGTGAGTGTCCGGTTTCAACCCGCTCGGCTCTTTGTCCTGGTTCTCACAATACGGCTCACGGGACCCGATCGGCGACGTGATTTGTACCAGGAGGCCAATACCCGAATCATGGGGACGGCGTTCCATAACGCTGATAGATTGACTGAATTCCATCGAGGACCTCGCGTGACAGGCTGACTTCCACACTGGCGATGTTGTGCTTTAGCTGCAGCTCGGAGGTCGCGCCTACGAGGGTGCTTGCAACGAATGGCCGGCTGCTGAAGAATGACAACGCGCCGTGCGCTGGATCAATGTTATGTTCCCGAAACAGCGTTGTATATGCGAGGGCCGCATGCTGGGCCCTCTCATTGCTGTAGCGGAAGAATCTCCCTAATAAGTTCAGCCGCGAACCGCCTGGTCGCTGCCCACCCAGGTACTTACCGGTCAGTGTGCCCATCGCGAGCGGCGAATACGCTAGAAGCCCTACCCGTTCGCGCTGAGCCATCTCGGCGAGGCCGTTCTCGAAGGCGAGGTTAAGCAGATTGTACGGATTCTGAATGCTTATCACGCGGGCTAAACCATGTACTTCTGCGTGATGCAGGAAGCGCGCAAGGCCCCAAGGTGTTTCGTTGCAGAGCCCGATGTGACGAACGCGACCGCTTCTGACGAGTGCGTCCAACGCCTCCAGCGTCTCCAGGATCGGGACCGTGTCCTCGTCGAGTTCGTACTGGTAGTCGACTAACTGAAAGACGTTGGTGCTGCGGTCGGGCCAGTGCAGTTGGTGGAGGTCGATATAGTCCGTGTGGAGCCTTTGCAGGCTGGTGTCCACGGCCTCGAACAGATTGGCGCGTGTGTAGCTGACGCGGCCGTCGCGCACATAGGGCAAAGTTTGCCTTGCCTGCTCGAACAGGGCCGACGGCTTTGGTCGCAAGCACGACGTCTTGCCTGCGCCGGGTCTTGCGTAGCCAACTGCCGATATAGCGCTCCGCAAATCCATGTGTCTCCGCACGGGGTGGCACAGGGTACATTTCGGCAGTGTCGACCAAGTTTATGCCGGCATCTAGGGCTGCGTCCAGTTGCGCGTGCGCCTCGGCTTCCTCGTTCTGCTCCCCCCAACTCATAGTGCCCAAGCCGAGCGCGCTCACCTTCGGGCCGCTGCGGCCCAGTTCACGATACTGCATCGCATATCTCCTTCTCGTAGTGGTCGTGAGTAGCGTCAACGCATCAGGCGTCGACGAAAAAGTGCCGCCGACAGGAAGAACGGCAATACTGCGTACATGCAAATTACACCGATATGCAGGCCGACGCTGCCGGCCGGGCGGCCAAGCATCGCCGGACGAATGAGATCGATCGAATGTGCCAGCGGCAAGAAGCGCCCCACCTGCTGAAAGGCGTCGGGCAGTTGGGTGACCGGGAAGACCGCGCCGGACAGGAACAGCATGGGTGTGAGGACGAGCGTCTGGTAAAACACGAAATAGTCGTAACTTGGTGAAAGCGCTGCGACGACCATCGCCAGGCTCGCGAAGGTGAGACCGGTGAGGGCGATAGCTGGCAGCGCATAGAGGATGGATGGCCACGCTGCGTAGCCCAGGATGGCGGCAACAATCGTAATTGCCGCCCCGGCCAGAAAGGCCTTGCTGGCTGCCCACGCCACTTCACCGAGAAGGATGTCGCCGAGCGTGAGCTGCGTGCACAGGACTGCTTCCCAGGTGCGCTGATGATGCATGCGAGCGAAAGCCGCATGAATGGTTTCGAAGGTGGCGGAAATCATCGCGCTTGTCGCGACCATGCCAGCCGCCAGAAACGCGATATATGAGGTGCCGTCAACGCGACCTAGCATTGCTCCGAGGCCCAAGCCGAGGCCGAATAGAGAGCTCATAGGCTCGGCGGCGTTCCCGAGAACCGATGCCAGCGCGACTTTCCGCCACGCCAGATAGTTGCGTCGCCATACCGCGATCCAGTTCCACGCGTTGGCGGGCAGAGCCGCCGCATAACGTCCCCACATGGTTCAGTCCTTCATCTCCCGCCCAGTCAGCCGCAAAAAGACATCCTCAAGATTCGGTGGACGCTGCAGAAAGCGTAGACCCGTGTGCCCGCGCAGCTGCCCGCGCACCCGCTCCGGATCTGGCGCATAGCAAAAGAGCGTCTCACCGCTCACGTCGATACGCTGCGCGTACGGCCTGATCAGCGCACCCAACTCATGCGGATTGCCACCGTAGATCTCGATCACTTGGCAGCCGATCTGCTCGTCGATTAGGGTGTGAGGCCGGCCTTCAGCGATCTTGCGCCCTTGCTCGAGTACGCACAGCCGGTCGCACAACCGTTCGGCTTCTTCCATGAAGTGGGTGGTCAGAAGAATCGTCTTGCCGCGCGCCAACAGCGAGCGCAACCGTTCCCAGATCAGGTGGCGCGCGTGCGGATCGAGGCCGGTTGTCGGCTCGTCCATGACGAGGAGCTGAGGGTCATTGATGAGCGCACGCGCTATCGTCAGGCGCCGCTTCATGCCGCCAGAGAGTTCGGCGACGCGCGCATTCGTCTTGTTCTCGAGGCGAGCGAACTCGAGCAGTGACGGCGTGACCGCTTCGATTTGGTGCGCGCTCATGCCGAAATAGCGCCCGAACACCAGCAGGTTCTCCCGGACCGTGAACTCGAGATCAAGATTGTCGAATTGCGGGACCACGCCTATGCGCATGCGAGCCAAGCGAGCGCGTCCCGGCACTGGTTCCCCGAGCACGGTGATGTTGCCCGCGTCAGCTGACGCCATGCCGAGAACCATGCGCGCAATCGTGCTCTTGCCTACGCCATTCGGTCCCAGCAAGCCGAAGCACTCTCCCGACGCAACGGTGAACGACAGCCGGTCGACAACGACCTTATCGCCATATGACTTTGTTACGCCGGTAAGGCCGATCGCTATCGCGGACATGCGCTCATCTTGGCGTGAGGGATGCCGTCGCCCGGCGCTAGCTCAGCTGCAAGCGGCTTGGTCAACAGCAGGCCGTCGCACCATACGTGTTCAACGCGTCCCCACTGGCAGGCTGCGGCGGCATCCGGAAAAAACCCACGCCCATGGTGGTTGGCACTCGTATTGCAAAGCAGCGGAATGCCCGTGAGTTTTTCATATTCGACGAGAAGCTCAGCGACTTTGTGCTCAGAGTTTCTAGGAACGGTCTGCAACCGGGCAGACCCGTCGAGATGTACAACGGCGGGGATTTTGTCCCGCCATTCCGCTCGCGTCTGGTGATCGAACAGCATGTAAGGATCCGGCGTTCCAGGGCTGAAAATTTCCGGCGCGCGATCTTCCAGGCATATCGGCGCCACTGGCCGGAAGTGTTCGCGACGTTTGATGTCGTTAAGATGATCCTTCATTCCCGCCGATGTCGCGGCTGCGAGAATGCTTCTGCCGCCCAACGCTCGTGGTCCGAGCTCAGCGCGGCCGGCGAGGAAAATCACGGGCTTATTGCTCGCCAGGATGGCAGCAAGTTCATGCATACTGCAGGGCGCAGCCTCCCACTCAGACGGCACATCGGTGCGTGCCAGGGCTGGGCCACTGTAGACCGACCATTCCAGCGGCACGAAGCCTATGTCCGCCGCCATTGCGGCACAAGCCGCGCCGATTGCCGAGCCGCTGTCATTCGGAAAGGGCGGCACCCAGACAGCATCGCACAGGCCATTAGCACGTAGTGCACTGTTCCATTTTATGTTGAGACCGCAGCCACCGGCTATACACAAGTTGCGCGATCCCGGAAAACCCGAATGCCGCTGCAAAGCGACTGTCACTTCCTGAACAAGGAGACGCTCGAGAAAACAATGAAAAGATGCAAGTACATCTTCGGGTGCCTTAGCCTTCAATCGCAGCGCGCTCCGCTCGAAGAAGTCGTGCATAGCCGCAAGTGACGACTCCGCGCTGTTTATGCCCGCTCGGTAACGGCGAGCCTGCTCCGTGTCGGCCGCAAAGCGCTCCTCGTAGAGCTCCTGAAATACCGCCATCATGGCTTCATCAGCACACCCGAGCGCGGTGTAAGCCATCAGCTTGCCGGCAACACCTAGGTCCCAGCTGGTCCGGTTCGCCTGCCTATAAGGTCCGAAGTGAGAGCCAGCGGCACCATATGCATGGCCTATCATCGGGAACAGGCATTCGAGGAACCGGGCGCCCCGACGATCTACATAGTAGAGACGTGGAAAGATGCAGCCGTCCCATACCAAGCAGAAGGCTGATTGTCCGGCTTTGGCAAAGGGGCTGGTGCAGTATGCGGAGGCCACATGGCCTGTGACATGCGGATAGCTTCTATAAGGGAAGAGCCTGCCCTCGAGCATGAGCCCAAAGCCGTCGTGCGAAGTGAGAAGGCCCTCGGCATGGCGTTCAACATACGGCGCCCCTTTAAGAGTGATCGCTGCCGTCCCACTGAGGGCCTCGAATTGGGATTCGACTTCCCCGTCCCAACCATCGATGACAAACCGATCGACATCCCGCGGATCCAGACCGTGCTCCGCTAAAGCGGCGACAACTGCGTCGAGATTGTCGATGGCTTGATATCGCAGATTGTTGCCCCGCTTCTCCTGCTCGACGCAAAAGACGAGCCGTCCGTCCTCGACAAGAGCGATCGCCCCGTCATGCGTCAGCTTTATACCGCAGATGCGCATTGTGCCTCCATGTCAACGTCGGCGATTCGATTGACTCGAGATCGAATCGGATTCCGGAAGCAGGCGAGCAAGCAGTCTTCGTTGACCGACTCGCCATGGCACTGCAGCCGCTCGACCTCGATCAGCGTTTCGTTCAACATGCTGATGACCGTCTCGGCACCAGCAGGGTGACCCCAGCGCCGACACGTGGCATCGCGCGCGGATCCGAAAACCAGCGGCCCTTCCGGCGCAAGCATCCGCACTAGTTTGCAAATGGCCGCGCGTATCTCGGCCGTGTCAGCCAGGTGATCGAGAACTTCCGCCACGACGATCAAATCGAACAGCTCTCCGGTCGAGAACTGCTGAACGTCGCAGACTATCCACGTGATGTGCGACCATCTCTTCGTCCGTTGGCACGCTCGACCAATCGCTCGCGGCACGACATCGAGCGCTCTGAGCCGTTTGCAGTGCGGCGCCAGCTTTTCCGTGAATGCGCCGGCTGCGCACCCCACTTCGAGGGCATTTGTGATATACCCTCTGGAAAGCGAAAGCCGCGGCATTTGCGTGTGACGCTCCCGCTCAAACGGATTTCCGTCGAGGCGCCACGGATCGTCGGCAGCCAGTTCCCGCTCTAACAGTTGGTATTTCTTATCCAGGCTCACGAGCTATTCACCTATGTAACTGCACGATCACTCGCCGCTGCAAGCGCTGTCAGACGTTACCAACCTCGAAGAAGCACGCGAAAGATCCCTCCTTCGGATTGACCCACCAATTCCCGGACCTTCTGTAGCATTTGGTCCACCGACCGGATTTCGGATGACGACCTGCTTCCCCCCCCCGTTTGGTAGCTTGGCGGCCTGGCGCGACAGCCAATCGCTATTGCTCAATGTACACAATGCATAGGCTTTCACGGGGAGTAAGAGAAAGATGTTGATGAGTGTGTGCAGAGAAAAGCCGAGAAATCGAAGTTCGCGAGCACGAAACGCTGCGACGCTGCAGCGAACCACGGTCATTGATGCGATAATCAGTCCTGCCCACCACGGCACTGTGGCTGTGAGTGCGAGCTGCGCGAGCGCCGTTAGCGATGACAGGGCTAGAAGTAGCGGGCCGAGATTCTGTCCGACTACATCTAGCGTGAGATAGCGATCAAGTTCAGGCAACAGGCGCAGCGCAAGGAACGTATCCCGGAAAGTGCTCCGTGCCCAACGGAGTTGTTGGCGCAGATACGGCCCTAGCCTGTCCGGAACAACTGTTGCCGCGACGGCGTCGGGAGCGTACTCCGTTTGAAACCCTGCTTTCAACATGAGGATCGTGAGATGGCGATCCTCACCGAAGTCGCTTGGCTTTCCCCGAAAGAATTGCGTCTCGTACTGATCTAGTAGCAACAGGAGCGCGGAACGACGGTACATCGCACATGGGCCGCAGCAGCACATAACGGCGCCGAAGCGAGCTTGTGCCGCGCGCTCTTCGTTGCAAGCCAACCAGTACTCCATATCAATCAACCGGGTCAGCCAAGTGTCGCTTCGGTTGCTCGCCGTCAACTGCCCCATGGCCGCCCCGATCGCTGGATCCTGCATCTTCCGTGCAAGCTTCGTGACCACGTCGGCTGCTATTATCGTGTCCGAGTCGACGTTGAGCACGAGATCTCCAGATGAGCGGCGT
Organism: Bradyrhizobium sp. LeoA1Lang; assembly: GCF_055413685.1. Taxonomy (NCBI): domain Bacteria; kingdom Pseudomonadati; phylum Pseudomonadota; class Alphaproteobacteria; order Hyphomicrobiales; family Nitrobacteraceae; genus Bradyrhizobium; species Bradyrhizobium sp. LeoA1Lang. The sequence continues at coordinate 8,076 of NZ_JBVAPG010000190.1, forward strand.
ATCGCAGCGATCTGTGCCTTCCGCTTTCCGACATTCTTTCGCAGCAGAATGAAGCCGAACCTCGGGTCGTCAGAGTAGGCGTCGTGAACGGGTGCCACAGCGTCGAGATTTCCAGAACCGTCATCAACCACATAGACCCGCAGTTTTCCGGCGTAGTCTTGGCTTGCAATGGACTTCAGACACGCCGAGAGCGTACGCGGGTCCTCGTTGAAGCAGGGGACGATGACATCCACGCTTGGTAGAGCGTCGGAGTTGACCACGTCGCCCGACGGCGATGAAACGTTTGTCGGCAGAGCATAAAGCACCTGCACGCTTCTATGGACAGTCGAGAGAAGCGCATAGACCGAGATAGCGACAGTGCTGGTTGTGGTAAGCAGGTTCATAGGGTGCCGGTTTGGTGAGGTTGAGGAAGCGAGCGGATTGAAAATCCGCGGACACGCAATGCTGGAATCAGGTTGGAAAGCGCCAAGACGGTCTGATCGCGCAGACCAGCATGAGTGCCCCGTCCCAACTCGCTGGGTGGACATCCGTCGTGCAAGAGCACAATTGCTCCCGGCCGGATAGAGGCCATCACCGCGTTGACAATCGCGTCAACGCCGGGACGAGACCAGTCTCGCGGGTCTACTGACCAGTGCAGGGCAGCCAGCCCAGCCCTCGCTGAGGTAGCGAGCACCTCTTCGGTCCACATACCATAGGGTGCACGCATGTGCCGCGGCGAGGCCTGGGGGCATGCCATCCTGATGACTCTGCTCGCCGTTAGTATTTCTTGTTGCACTTCGGCGAGTTCGCATCTGGACAAGTCCGGATGAGTCATTGTGTGGTTTGCGACCTCGTGCCCTTCTGCGACCATTCGTCGGATTAGTTTCGGCTGGTCCGCCGCGTACGCGCCGATGACGAAGAAAGTCGCTGGCACTCGGTGTTCCGCCAGCACATCGAGGACATTCGGCGTGCAAAGTGGATTAGGACCGTCGTCAAACGTCAGATAGACGCCGCGACTTTCGGTGCGGTCAGCGTATTCGCCGCGCGCTTCGCAAGAGCAGTCGAGGTGCGTCACAGCTCTGGCCCGTTCCGATCAATCATCGTGCCGGTCGGCCACTCGCTCATCGACCGTCCAATTGGTAAAATCACGATGAGTACGTCCTCGGTGCGTGTGGGCGGCTTGTCGAGACGCACATCTGGAAGGGTCGACCGCACGCGAACCCCCGACAAAACGGTTGCCCAACCGTGCCGGGCGACCCTTTCAACATGCTTCTGCAGCGCAGGCCGAACCGCGCCGAAGCCGAAGGGAACACCAAGCTCTTGCAGGGTTGGACGCAGGACGTGCACTGCACCGTGATAGGTGACTCCGAGTCCCTCAAAATCTCGACGTACCGCGTACAAACCTAGGTCGGCCACTAGTACATCGACCGCGCCAACCTTGATGAAACGGCGCAGCAAGCCCATATGAGCCGCTACACCGCGCGAGTCGTAGCCGATTACACGGAGCTCAGGCCTCGCGCCGGCCCAACTTCGACTGCCTTCGAATGGCTTTCCATTAAACGCCCCAGTCGGCCCATACGTCTTTCGAAAGAACTCGGCGAGTTCGACATGGTCGGCGAGTTGCAACTCGTTTTCCCAGCACAGCTTCCACCGCACCTGAGAGCGCATTGAGAGACCCCCCGTAGAGCTGGATACGGCAATATTCATGGGTGCCTCCTTTGCGCCGACCGGCATTCGAGGGTGGACTTGACGCACGCGAGCAGTTCGCTACCGATGAACGGCTTCACCAGGGAATGGGAAACGCTGGCTCGCAGCGCCCGCAGCCAGTGGTTGTCGCCGGGACGGCTCGTGAGCAGAATGGTGAGATCGGTCTTTCCGGATGCGGCCGAGTGCTGGCATAGCTCAAGCCCGGCCACTCCGGGCAACTGCACATCCGCGATCAAACAGGACGTGCTGAGAGGACGGTTGGATTTCAACTCATCTGCGCACTGGAAAGGTTCGGGGTTGTCGCTTGTCGACAAGAGCACGTCTGTCAGCGCTTGATTGACCGATGCATCGCGATCCACGATGGAGACAACGTCGAGCGCATGTGCCATTTGCACCAAATCTACCGGGGACTTCGCCTGCATTTTCTGCACGATTTGACTGCTATGGATACGTGATAAATTGGGCCTGGGTCGCAAAGGCATTGGGTGCCGGCAATCGGCAGCTCCCGACTTGTTGGGATGTTAAGGCGAAGTTGATCGCTGGCTCAATTCTACGGAGGTAAGCGGCCGATATAGAAACGGTTGGAAAAGCTATACGAACGTTTACCGGTCGTGAGCGCATAAGCGATCTGCGCCACGCCTGTCGCGTCAAGCCACTGCGCTGCAGCTCATACAACCCGTTGAAAACTGTGGCCGCAATGGACATGCGCTTCGGTCGGGGCTCGGGGTGCAGCTGAGACTTTTCGCGGAGCCAGGAGAAAGACTGGCAACCATTCCTTATCGGCCTGAATTTTATTGTGCTGACCGACCGGCTTTGGTATCCGCCATTGCGCAAAATTGGTAAAATCGATTATTTTTATTGAACACATCCACACGATGGATAACTCCACGCCATGCGCTTCAAAGGCCTTGATCTAAATCTTCTCGTCGCGCTCGATGCTCTGATGAGAGAGCGTAATCTCACCGCGGCGGCACGCAGCATCAATCTGAGCCAGCCGGCTATGAGTGCGGCCGTGGCCCGCTTGCGCGCCTATTTCCGCGATGAGCTATTTACGATGAGGGGCCGGGAACTTGTCCCCACAGCACGAGCGGAACGGCTCGCCGGGCCGATACGCGAGGCGCTGGTGCACATTCAGCTCTCCATAATTTCCCGCGACACGTTCAACCCAGCTAAGTCGGATCGCCGCTTCCGGATTCTCCTTTCCGATTTCATGACAATCATTTTCTTTAGACAGATCGTCGACCGTGTCGCGCGGGAAGCTCCCGCCGTCCGCTTCGAATTTCTGCCATTTGTCGATGAGCCTGATGAGCTTCTGCAGCGCGGCGAAGTCGACTTTCTTGTCTTACCGGAATTATTCATGTCGAGCGCGCATCCTAAAGCGACACTGTTCGAGGAGACGCTCGTGTGCGTAGGCTGCCAGACGAACAAGCAGCTGCCACGGCAGCTTACATTCGAGCAATACATGTCAATGGGACATGTTGCGGCCAAGTTCGGGCGGGCCCTGAGGCCGAATATTGAGGAATGGTTCTTGCTTGAGCACGGTCTTAAGAGACGCATTGAGGTCGTTGTGCAAGGATTTACCATGATCCCGCCGATGCTATCGGGGACTGAGCGTATAGCGACGATGCCCTCAAGGCTGCCCCAGCATTTCGCAAAGACGATCCCCCTCCGGATCGTCGAAGCACCGCTCCCGCTTCCCGCATTCACCGAGGCCATCCAATGGCCGGCCCTTCATAATACTGATCCGGCAAGTATTTGGATGCGGCGGATATTGTTGCAGGAGGCCTCCTGCATGGCTTCTCCGCGTGAGACCACCCGAAACCGCAGGCGCTGCTAAGTTCACTAAAGCGTCTTACCATCCGCTCTCGGCGACAATTCAGATCTACACTAGGTACCCACTTTTCATAGAACGTGAGTCGTGATTCAAGATCGGGATGATTCCCGAAGCAAGAGAAGTCCGCGTTTCGCGGAAGGAGCGTCTGGAGCTAGAAGCCCGGTGCCGCTCGCCGCGAACGTTACAGCGTGATCTGAAGCGTGCCCGGATTGTTCTATTGGCCGCGGAAGGCTGCAGCACGCGTGCGATAGCCAAGACAGTCGGCGTGCAGCCGCGGATCGTCAGCCATTGGCGGCATCGCTTTGCGGATGAAGGGCTTGCGGGCTCGGAGGACAAGCCGCGGCCCGGCAAGAAGCCGATCTACACGAAGGCGACCGGTAAGCGGATTCTGGCGCTGCTGGACAAGCCGCCTCCTGCCGGGTTTGCGCGCTGGAACGGCCCCCTGCTGGCGGAGGCGCTGGGCGACGTCGACGTTCAATATGTCTGGCGCTTCCTGCGCGAGCACAAGATTGAGAGCGCCGCCGCCGCATGGAGTTCCTCGGCTGAGGCGCACGAGAAGCTCCCGCCGTCACTTTCGAATTGTTGCCACTCGCCGATGAGACCGATGAGCTTCTCCGGCGGGGTGAAGTCGATTTTCTTATCTTGCCAGAATTGTTCATGTCGAGCGCGCATCCTAAAGCGGCATTGTTCGAGGAGCGGCTCGTGTGCGTAGGCTGCCACACGAATAAACGGCTGCCACCGCAGCTTGCATTCGACAAATACATGTCAATGGGGCATGTCGCAGTGAAGTTCGGGCGTGCGCGAAGGCCCTCCATCGCGGAATGGTTCTTACTTGAGCATGGTGTCAAGAGACGCATTGAGGTCGTCGTGCAGAGCTTTAGCATGATCCCGCCTGTACTATTGGACACGGGGCGCATAGCTACGATGCCCTCAAGGCTGGTTGAGCATTTCGCGCAGACGATGCCCCTGCAGATCGTCGCACTTCCGCGGTCACTTCCCGCATTTACCGAGGCCGTTCAATGGCCCGCTTTTCACAACAATGATCCGGCATGCATCTGGATGCGGGAGATATTGTTGGAAGAGGCGTCCCGCATGACTCCCCTGCCTGAGACCACACAAAGCTCTCGGCGCCCCTAGATCACTTAAAGCGTCTCATCGCCCTCCTCCTCGCTTCAAGCCGGTTACGCCCACATCCTTGGTGATGAGCCGGCCCTCCTTCATCGCGGGTGCAGTCTCGGAAAGTATGCTGCAAGGTCTTCGCTGGCGGCTCCGGCATGAACTCGGCTCGAATGCCTACCTCTTGCTCGAACTTCGTCTGCGCGCATTTCATGAGAGCCGCCTGACCCTGGTCCTCACACCGCTCTCTGCCCCGCAACCTCTTGACGAGCGCCTCTACAAGAGGCATGAACGCCGTCCCTCGTGAGAGTGCTTCCTGACTACAGTGCCCGCGCCGGCAGCGGTCCGCTTCGAGCAAGACGGCAAACATGTGCGATGTAAACCAAGGGCTTTCCTGATCGAGGCCAGCCATTTGCCTTGTGCGCGCAGCCCGTCGCGCGCTCCGCCGCCGCTCAGAGCACCACCTTATCGCCGATCCGCAATGAGCATCTTCATCGCTGCAGAAATTCGGAAGAACATTGCCCGCCTGAGTATCCATCATTTGGTATACCATGCGCGAGAAGGTCGAGCAGCGCCGCCGCTGGTAGATTGGTGCCCTCCCGCCATTCTCGTAACGGTGCTGCGATCCGTTGTAAACGGAATCAAAAGAGCAGCCATCGCTTTGCGATGGACATTCAGATATGCGAGCCAAGCTGAGGAAATGTTGAGGCTATCGTTTTTTGGATTAGCATCGGCGACCGCGTCGATCTCACAACGACTCCGCGCTTCCTGCAGGCATGAGTGAGCATAGCGGTGCTTCGGATGTGAGAGTTCATCTTTCTCGCCTCGTTGCTTCGGCTGCACATAGGCAACGGTGCTCGCAAATTGTTCAGAGAAGCTTGCCCGATATCGCCTACCTGGGTTCGGGACAGAGCAAAGCGCGACTGTGTTGCGCAACGGCATCACTTCAACGCATACCGCATCTTCATTGCCGTACGTCGTTGGTCTGTCTTCTTTTGGCCAAACGTCTTAGCGACGTGCGGCCGCCCTAGCGCGATAATGATACGGAGCCGAATGTTGCAGCAATACAGTGGTGTCTACGATCCGGAAGACCTTACGGTCCTGGGAAGGATTTTTGACGAAGCGGTCGCAGCGCTACCGACTTCTATGCAGACTCCTGAAAATCGAGCGGCGATCGCCACGCTTGTTCTGGCACGTGCTGCCGCCGGTAATGCGGAGTTGGCGTCATTGATGAATTTGGTCGTCGCCATTGCCTCTGCCGCTCGATCAGGCGGCCCCTCTGAGGAGAGCAACCTTGCTGGCGCCAGAAGAGCCATCTAGCTGGCGCCTTAATCGAAGCAGAGTGCAGCTAGCAGTCTGCTGAAAAAGCCCTCGTCAGGGGCTGCGATTGATGATTCTATATCGATCATGGATCGTCGGGGGTTCGCATGCGGGGCGCTTTTTCGGATCAGGGCGGATTATTTTCGTACATTACGC